>JBLHZE010000066.1:0-9622 GCA_047631015.1 Actinomycetes bacterium | reverse complement strand
CTCGCTGGAGCGGGCTTCTATCTCCTGATTGCCGTCATCTACGGTCTGTGGTCGCTTGACTTTGCCGGGTTCCTTCTGCTGGCTTTCACCGGCTTACTGGCAACGATCATTTCGTTCTTCGTGCTCCATACCGCTCGCCGGGTCTACCCACGGCCGGAGGACAATCCGAACGCAGATCAAGAATCAGCCGATCCTGACTACGGCTTTTACAGCCCGCACTCCTGGTGGCCGCTGCCGGTAGCTGCCTCGTGTGCTCTCATCGTCCTGGGAGTCGCATTTGCTGCGTGGATGGTGGTTGCGGGTGTGGCGTTCCTATTCCTAAGCCTCATTGGCTTCGTTTTCGAGTACTATCGCGGAGACCACGCTCATTGAGCCGCTGTAACCGTCGCTAACGCCCTGAAAGTGCCCCAGGTACTTATCGGGGCGTTTTCTATTCCAGGACGTTCGCACCGCGTTCCCGCATGACTGGAGCAGTTCGGTGCGCAGAGCTGCTAACCGTTGGCCAGGGCGACCAGGCCCTGTGCGTCCTTCAGCTGTTCGGAGGCCGCATTGAGCTCATCGTCAGCCACCATGAGGTCGGCGGCCGTCTGATCCAAGAGCGCGACGGCAGCATTCACATCCGCCTGATCAGTGCGGAGCTGCCGTTCCACACCCATCACCACGGCAGCATCGCCACGATCGGCGTTGAAGAGGATCGCGGACTGAGCAAGCAAAGCAGGGTCCATTCCCAGCATGTATGACTGCCGAACTGCTCCAGTCACTTTCCGTCGGGCGTCGAGGAGGACATCTGCCCGCTTCCTGTTCTTCTTCCCGAGTTTTTTTCGGACCTTCTGAGCAGCATCGAGTCGCGCCTGCGCGGCATCAACTTTTTGCTGAGCTGCGACGCGGATCTCGTGTTGGACGCGCAGTGCTTCACCGTCAGGAAGCTGGTCGGGGGAGACCTGCAGGTCACTGGGCATCACGAGGTCGTCCGTTGCCTGAAAATCGCCGTAAACCTTCGCATGGATGTGGTCCATGTGATTCGACGTCCAGTCGCCGCGGTCCTCCATTAACCGCCAATCCTGGCCTGGATGCCAGATACTTTGGCGCCATACGAGGTAGTCGATTCCCAGCTGGCTCGCGTTTGCAGTAAGGAAAGCGGCAATCTGGTGGCCTTGGGCAACACTCCCGGCATCGCGACCACCGTTGTTCATCATGATGTCGAGAGCTTGCCCGCTCGGGTGGTCAGCGATTGCGTCTTGGCGGTAGCCACCGATTACCCCACCGTTAGCGTAGTAAGGCCAGCTCGCTTCAATAAGACGGAGGAGGTGGACGGTGTTCGGCTGTAGGTTCCCTTCGCTGTTGCTGGCAGCGGGGAGCTCCGTCAGGACCGTCGTTTGAGCGCTCTGATTGTTGTTTGGCTTGTTCGCCCCGTGGCTCGCGGTCTGGACCCCGACGGTACTCACCGAAACCGCTAGAACAATCCCCAAGATTGGTCGTATAGCGGTGGATCTGAAATGCACGGTGAAACCTCTGCAGCTTAGATCTAGATGTAGTGAGCGCGTCAGCCGTAGCATTCGCGTGGGCACTCGATGGTCGCATCCTTACGTACATCTTGCAAAAGCGGATCCTTAATTGTTGGATTTCTAGAAGCTCTGCGTAGCTAACACTGGATAGCTAGTGCCGCGTAGCGAGCGCTGACACGCGAAAGCTCTCTCGGTAGGACTGTTGCCGAGAGAGCTTTCGTATACGGCCGGTACGGCTACTTGCCGACTGGCGCCTTGCTGAAGTCGCCAGCATCTCCGGTCGACGGATCGTGCAGCACTCCGCCTTCCGGCTCGAGGTGGGCACGGTGGTCGATAACTGCCTCGCCCTCTTCGGCGCTGTGCAGAATGTGCGCCTCGGCGGCATCCAGTTCGGCCTTGGTGGGCTTGGCGATGTTGTCGCTGTAGAACCAGTGCGACAGCCGAGCCCAACGCTTGTCTTTGCGGTAATTCGGATCCAACACACCGTCCGCGTCGGCCTTCTCTGGCCAGGGGAGGGGAGTGATGTCCTCCTTGGCAAGGATGACTGCCTTCTCATTGTCGTTGAGCGGAGCGTGGATCTCGATGAACTCACCGTGCGGTAGCCGCATGATCGTGCCCGTTTCGCGACCGTGGAGTAGCTTTTCTCGATCACTGCGCTGCAAGCTCAGACAAATTCGCTTCGTGATCATGAAGACAATCGGTGGAAGGGCGAACAAACCTATTCGAACGAACCAAGTAATCCCGTTGATATCGATTCCGAACTGAGATCCGATGATGTCGTTTCCGCCGCCGATGAGGAGCAACATGTAGAAGGTCAGCGCCATCGCGCCCAGCCCAGTACGGGTTGGGGCATTACGTGGACGATCGAGTAGGTGGTGGTACCGCTTATCGCCAGTCACCTTCGCCTCAATCCATGGATATATCGCCATGAGGCCAACGACTATTCCCAGTAGCAGCGCGCCAGGTATCAGCACATTCCAACTGATGGTGTACCCCAGCGCAGTCGTCTCCCAGTTAGGCATGGCTCGTAGACCACCCTCAAGCCAGCCCATATACCAGTCCGGTTGGGAGCCGGCGGTTATCTGATCAGGGGCGTAAGGCCCGTAGGACCAGATGGGGTTGATGGTTGCGACGCCAGCTAGGAACACGGTGATACCGAAGGTGATGAAGAAGAAGCCACCGGCCTTTGCCATGTAGACAGGCATGAACGGGTAGCCGACGACGTTGTCGTTCGTCTTTCCCTTGCCGGGGTACTGGGTGTGCTTCTGATACCAGACTATGAGCATGTGCGCTGTGATAAGCGCCAGGATAATGCCGGGCAGTAGCAATATGTGAATGCCGTAGAGCCGGGATATAAAGATATCCCCAGGGAACTCTCCGCCGAAGATGAAGAATGAAACGTACGTTCCCACCACGGGTACCGAGAGCATGATGCCTTCAGCGATACGGAGCCCGGTACCGGAAAGCAGATCGTCCGGAAGGGAGTAGCCAGCGAAACCTTCGACGATGCCCAAGACAAGAAGGAGGGTACCGATCGTCCAGTTGATCTCACGAGGTTTGCGGAAGGCTCCAGTGAAAAAGACACGCAGCATGTGGATGGTCATGGCGGCGATGAAGAGCAATGCGCCCCAGTGGTGGATCTGCCGCATTAGCAGGCCACCCCGGACATCGAATGAGATATTCAATGCTGAGCGATAGGCCTCAGACATCTCGAGGCCGTTAAGGGGCACATACGAACCGTTGTATACGACCTCCGTGAGCGATGGCTCAAACCAGAGGGACAAGTAGATGCCGGAGAGTAGAACGATGATGAAGCTGTAAAGAGCCATCTCACCAAACATGAATGTCCAGTGGTCAGGGAATACCTTACGGAGATTCCGTTTGGCCCAACTTCCGATAGTCAGGCGATCGTCGATCGATCCTGCTGCTTCGCCGGCCTTGGTCATGATCGCACTCATGCGCGCTCCCAGAAGGATGGTCCGATGGGCTCTTGGAAAGTTTCTCGGGCGATTATGTAACCTTCACCGTCGAGCATAATGGGTAGCTGCGGTAGGTCTCTGGCCGCGGGTCCAAAGATCACTCGTCCAGAGTCAGCCAAGTCGAATGTCGACTGGTGACACGGGCACAGCAGGTGATGGGATCGCTGTTCGTAGAGTGCGATCGGGCAGCCCACATGTGTGCAGATCTTCGAGAAACACATAACGCCTTCGTAGTCCCACGGTGTATCTGCGGTGCCGCCTTGCTGCGAGCGAATCTCGTCAGGGTTCATACGTACGAGCAGGACGACATCCTTGGCTCGGGCGTTAAGGTTTCCGGCTTCCTCTTGAATCTCCGGCAGGTTCGCTGGCATAGCGGAGACGATGCCGCCAAGAGGAATATCGGAGGGTCTGATCGGTGCACCTGTGACATCGAGAACGACGCGCTCCCCCGGTACCCAGTTAGTGGTGTAGAGCGAGTTGCTGGGCAGGGTCCCAAGGTCCCGAAGAATTACGACGAGCGGGATTGGGAACAGTGCCATCGCTGCCAGCAGTGAGCGCCGCAGAATTCGTCGGGTGGCGAAACCAGAATCGTCCACACCGTCTTGGTATGCGGCGACAGCCTCTTCCCGAGCTTCCGGGGGAGAAGCAAGGGCGTGGCGGGGGGCAGCGACCTCACGGTCGGACATGAGCTTTTTTGCCCACTGCATAACCCCAGCGCCGATGAGGAAGGATGCCATTCCAAAGGTCACTCCGAGAGCAGCGTTGCTGGCGCTCCAAGTGCCGAAGAACGGGACGGGAACCGTATCCGAGGTGTCGATTTGCACGTAGGCAATAAGGAACAGAACCGTGAACACGGCCGACAGCGCGAACAGGGTGGTGATTTGGCGCTCTGCGCGCTTGGCTGCGCGAGGATCGAAA
Source organism: Actinomycetes bacterium (assembly GCA_047631015.1). GTDB lineage: Bacteria > Actinomycetota > Actinomycetes > S36-B12 > UBA10799 > UBA10799. The sequence continues at coordinate 5,220 of JBLHZE010000066.1, read as the reverse complement.
TCTGTCCGCCGCAGATGATGATCGGGGAGGACGACGTCCTTGCTGCCCTCTGCCGCTTCATCGACTGTGTCATGGGCGCCGAGCTCTACGGCGTCTTTTTTACTCATCGAACCTTCGCTCCGATCCAAACCGCAGCGCCAATGAGGCCACCGATGCCGACTATGAAGATGAAGAGGCCCTCATTTACGGGCCCGAGGGAACCGAGGTCCCAGCCACCGTAGGAGGGTTCTTCATCCATATTGCGGATGTGCTTGATGATTGCTTGTTTGTTCTCGATCGTAAGAGTTGCATTGCTGAAGACCGGCATGTTTTCGGGGCCGGTGACCATTGCTTCGTAGATCTGACGTGGTGTCGCTCCGGTGAGGTTCGGGGCGTAGGCGCCATTAGACAGTGCGCCGCCAGTACCCGCGAAGTTGTGACACTGGGAGCAGTTGGTTCGGAAGAGTTCGCCACCCTCAGTTAGGTCGGCGTCCTGGTACTCAAGCATCTCGTCTGTGGGGATCGCAGGGCCGGGGGACAGTGAGCCAACGAAGGCCGCCAACTGAGCGATCTCTTCATCGCTGTAAATGACCGGCTTTACAGGTGCTTGTGCCTGAGGGGTAGCAAGGGGCATCCGGCCGGTGGAGACTTGGAAGTCCACTGCAGCCGCTCCGACACCGATCAAAGTGGGGGCTTCTGGCCCACCCTGAGCGCCCAGACCGTGGCAACTCGAGCAGCCTTCGGCGAAGAGTTGCTTGCCCGCCTCGATCTGTTCGGAGTTTGCGGTCGTGTTCGCTGTTCCATCGGCCGCAGCGGTGGCGACATTACCGATTGCGGCATAGAGGACGCCGATGAGTGCAATCGTCAGCAACACGAGCGTAGGTGCAGCTAGGCGGTGACGGCGACGATGTGCGAGGGAGTTCACCTTAGGTGCCCCAATTCTGTCGAACGGCCGGTGGCTGGGTTTTGGATAAGCATATTGGCTACTTGAGAATGTAGATAATCGCGAAGAGGAAAATCCAGACAACATCCACGAAGTGCCAGTAGTACGAGACAACGATCGCTGTGGTCGCTTGCTCGTGCGTGAACCGCTTCGTCACGTAGGTCCGTGCGAGGACGAAGAGGAAGGCGATGAGCCCGCCGGTCACGTGCAGTGCGTGGAAGCCGGTTGTGAGGTAGAAAGCCGAGCCGTATGGCGACGACGAAAGCGTTAGCCCTTCGGCCGTGATGAGTCCGGTGTACTCGACGATCTGGCCTGAAACGAAGGTCGCACCCATCAGGAAGGTAATAATGAACCACATACGCAGTTTAGCGCGGTCGCCTCGCTCTGCTGCAAAGACACCCAGCTGACAGGTGACAGAACTGAGAACCAAGATCAGCGTATTGGCCGCCGCGAAGGGAACGTCTAGCAACGCTGCCTGATCAGTCCAGAGTTCCTCATTCACCGATCGCAAGGTGAAGTACATCGCGAACAGTGCCGCGAAGAACATCAATTCACTGGCAAGCCAAATAATCGTCCCGATCGCCACGATGTTCGGACGGTTAGCGGGAGCGCTTGGTCGCACCTCTTGCGCGGTAATAGTGGCCACGCCGGCATTCTGGCAGGTATCGGAGGCTGATACCCCTTGGACCCCCCTCCGGGGGCAATTCGGGCGTGTCGTTTTCAACCATCAAGGGTGGATTTCGACCGATTTTTTTCACGGGCGCGCTTTCTAGCGCAGATTGCGCAGCAAACCAATCGTGTGGGGCAGTAGCATCGTTATGGAGAACTACCCTGACATAGCCAATGGCGGAATTGACCAGCAAACTTATTGTCATCAACGAGGAGCCGAATGAGCGCGAATCCTGTGAGCAGCGCACCCGTCACGCTAAAGGTGCTCGTCTACAGCAGCAACGCACTGACTCGCGAGGCGATTCGGTTAGCCCTCGGTCGGCGTCCGGCTCCGGAACTCCCACGCGTTGAGTTCATCGAGATTGCAACTCAGCCAGCGGTCGTCAAACAAATGGATGCCGGCGGAGTCGACCTGGCGATTCTGGACGGTGAGGCCGTTCCGTCGGGGGGCATGGGGATTGCTCGCCAGCTCAGAGACGAGATCTACGAGTGCCCCCCGTTGCTGGTCCTCATTGGTCGCCCGCAGGATGCCTGGTTGGCGACGTGGTCACGCTCTGACGCGGTTGTATCCCATCCTATTGACCCGTTGGTATTGAGCGAGGCGGTTGCCGCACTGTTGCGACAGCGTGTCATTGGCTCCACTAGCATCCGCGCATGAGCGAGCGCTCATGGCCTGGACTGACCTCAGCACTGCTGGCGGGTGACGATTTAGCTTCCGCCGACACGTATTGGGCGATGACCGAGATCATGGCTGGACAGTCCACGGACGCGCAGCTTGCCGGATTCGCCGTTGCTCTTCGCGCAAAAGGGGAGACTCCTGCGGAAGTAAGCGGTCTGGCTGAGGCGATGCTCGAGATGGCCCAGCCGCTACAAATTGATGGGCAGACCCTGGACATCGTCGGTACTGGCGGCGATATGGCTGGGACAGTCAACATCTCGACGATGTCTGCGATCGTTGCGGCGGCAGCCGGTGCCCGCGTCGTTAAGCACGGCAACCGCGCCGCGAGTTCGCAATGTGGTTCCGCCGATGTGCTCGTTGAGCTTGGCGTCGTCATCGATCTTCCGCCGGATTCGGTCCGCAAATGCGTCGACGAGTTGGGGATCGGCTTCGCTTTCGCCCCGGTGTTCCATCCGGCGCTGCGCCATGCGGGCCCGGCGCGCAAGGAACTCGGGATCCCGACCGTATTCAATATCTTAGGTCCGCTAGCGAACCCTGCTCGGCCATCTGCGCAGATGGTCGGATGTGCGCACTTACGGCTTGCACCAGTTATGGCCGATGTGCTGGCATCTCGCGGAACGAAGGCACTCGTTGTCCGCGGAGACGATGGACTCGATGAGGTGACAATCTCTTCCGATACTCGGGTGTGGGATGCATCGCGTTCTGGAGGTGTAGTGGACGACGCCATCGGACTGGAACAGACGGGCATCACCCAAGGTCAAGCCAGTGAGTTAACCGGGGGTGCAGCCGCCCTGAACGCGGCCGTCACTCGCTCGGTCTTCGACGGTGACGCAACTGGCCCGCTGGGTGCCGTTCGCGATGCCGTCGCCCTCAACACTGCCGCTGCGCTCGTCACCTGGGACGCGGCCCACGGCATCGATACGGGAGGCGACATCACGCAGCGGGTAAAGGCGGCCTTGCCGCGAGCGTTGCACGCAATTGCCTCCGGTTCCGCCGCCGACCTGTTGGACCGGTGGGCGGTACTAAGTACCGAGACGGCAAGATAGTTTCCCGTGGTTCGCATTCCTGAATCCGGGATTCGTTGGCGTTGTACTCGGTGTGGCAATCTGACGCGCTTTGACGTCTCGCGCAATGTCTCGACTCGCGAGCACTGGCACGCAGATCTTGGCGGTGAACCCGAGATTGAGGAACTCACCGTGCTCTCGGAGGATATTCAGTCTGTGAGATGTCGCTGGTGCGGCAACGGGGAGGCAATTGTCACCCTCGGCGAAAGCGGGGATGTCGGCATGGGCGCCGCCGATTCTGCCTCGTCGGCCGCCACGAGACGACGCCCACTGGCAGGAGTGACCGTGCTCGATCTCACACGGCTGCTGCCTGGAAACTACGCGACCCTGCTGCTGGCGGGGCTCGGCGCAGACGTCATCAAGGTCGAAGATGTCGATGGCGGCGATGGGATCAGGCAGATGATGGTGTTCCCGGGTCAATCGGAGAGCGCAGGACATGTTGTTTTGAATCGCGGAAAGCGTTCGATCAGCGTGGATCTAAAGGATCCGGCTGGCCAGCGAATTGTCCAGCAACTCGTCGGCACCGCAGACGTCTTGATCGACTCGTTTCGCCCGGGGGTGATGTCGCGTCTTGGGCTAGGTCCCGATGAGTTGGCGAAGGCTAATCAAGCGCTCGTTCATATCTCGATCAGCGCATTTGGTCAGACCGGCCCGAATACTTCGCGGCCCGCACATGACTTGAACACGGCAGGATACGCAGGGCTCCTCGGCCTGGTTCGCGACGAGGTCGGCGAAGTGTTGCCGGGAGTACAGAACGCAGACCTGGCATCTGGGCTACACGCGGCATTGGCGGCCCTGACGGGCCTGCGGGTTGCGGAGGGAACAGGTGAGAGTTACCGGGCGGACGTTGCCATGGTGGATGCAGCCGCTGGCTTACTTCCGCTACAAGTCGCCACAGTCGCGGGTACCGGTCAACCGCCACCGGTTCCTGACTACTTGACGGGCCAGCTGGCTTGCTACGACATTTACGTGTGTGCGGACGGGAGGTCCATAACCGTTGCGGGGCTGGAACCGAAGTTCTTCGGTCGAATGACTGAGCTACTTGGTCACCCAGAATTATCGGCCCAACAGTTCGATCTGGCAGCGCAGCCTCAGCTACGACGAACGTTGGCAGATATTTTTGCGAGTCGCGACAGCGTGGCCTGGATGGAGCTACTTGCTGATGAGGACACCTGTGTCGGTCCGGTCCTGACAGTGGCGGAATCGCTTGTCGATGCGAACTTTGTCGACCGAGGCACTGTGACTACAGCGGAATTCAGCGACGGCACATCGGTGGGCGTCTTCAGGGCAGTGCCATGGGCTAGTCATAGCGCGTGCGGCTGTGGTCCTGACTCTGGCTGCGATGGCGACTGCGACTTTGACCGAGGACTGGGCGCTCCGGCTTTGGGCCAAGACACGATTGACGTCTTGGCAAGTGTCGGAGTCAGTTCCGAGCAGCTCGCTTCGCTTATCGCCGCTGGCATTGTCAGACCCGCCATTTAGCTTCTTCTCTACGGCGAGCTCACAGTGGAGGCGCCCGATAGAGGAGGTAGTGAATGCTGATCGACTGCGAAACATGTGTCGCGGGGCCGGCTGCTTGTTCAGGTTGTGTCGTGAGTGTCCTGCTTGGGCCACCCGCTGATGGGACCCTCGTAAGGGAGGAGCAACGCGCGATTGGCGTGCTATCGGATTCCGGTCTGGTCCCGCCGCTGCGCCTGGTGCCCCGTGAATCGGGCAAGATAGCAGGGTGACCGACCGAACCCTCGTTATTACGAACGACTTTCCCCCTCGAGCAGGTGGAATCCAGTCTTTCGTGCACGGACTCGTCGAACGCCAGCCGCCTGGTTCGATGGTTGTCTTCGCTCCGAAGTGGAGTGGCTCGGATTCCTACGACGCTGGCCTGGAAT
>JBLHZE010000065.1:0-9747 GCA_047631015.1 Actinomycetes bacterium | reverse complement strand
CGGCCCAGCGCTTCTTGATCTTCGTTGCGCCGCACAAGGACGCTCCACCGTCGCGATTCTTGGGCACGAACTGTAGGAACCACGGGGTCTGCGAGCGGTCGGCGTCGATACCGCCGACGACCCGAGTTGTCGGGCGGTCATCCGCTGCCAGTACAGAACGTGGGTTCACCGTTGCTGAAGCCGCCGGAATCGCGGCGGCAAAAACTAGTGCACCTCCACAGCAGGCAGCTAGAAGAGCAGGGATCCGCGCAGAAGAGGTCACCGGGTAACGGTACGCCCTGGAGGCAACATCCGTCGAGGCTGATGTTAATCAAGGCGGAAGGTTTGCCGCATCTTGGATGGTCCTTGACTCGTGGCGTGAAATCCATCAGCCCCACTTGTCAGCGTCGTCGGTCCAACCAGCGACCGGACCGCCTCCGGGCCCACACGTTCCTTTCTCTGACTCCATGCCCCGCGGCATCGTCGTCACCACTCTCCCGGTAGCTTTTATGGTGGTGGCGTGTCCGAGAGGCCGAAGGTGCAACACTCGAAATGTTGTGTGGGGTTAAACCCACCGTGGGTTCAAATCCCACCGCCACCGCCACCGCTTTTGAAGCTGCGTGCCCGCCGTAGGTGGGCGGGCAGCTTCAGTCTCATTTTGTTGCGGGATTTGGGAGGAGCGCCGGGTGCTACCGGTCGATACCCGCGAATCCCGCCATTTTGGGTAGGTCATGCATTCGCGCCGCAACGTGCGGCAGTGGAGCGATGAGTGTGCGCTGGACCATGTCGATCCAGGCACCTGTCACTTCGATCGTGGCAGAGAGCTGACCGTCTCCGCGGTATAGCTCGTGACTAATCGCCCAGCGTGAGGCGTCGTCACTTATCGCAGACAATGCGGCAGTAACACGGACTGTGTCGTTCAGTCGGATCTCGCGGCGGTACGCGAGTTGTTCGGTGAACAAGACCGGCGCAATGTCCAGCTTCGTCGGATCGAAGTCCACGCCGAACCCCGAGAAGAGAGCCAACCGACACTGTGCGGCGTACGTGCCGTAAGCGGTATGACGCACATGCTGGAGGGCGTCGACGTCGTCCCACCGAATGTCATAGGTCTTTTCGAACATGCCGAAACCCTCTCACTGTCCGTACCCTGCGCTTGCTCTGCATCGCGCAGTCGGCATCCCCGAAGACCTTAATCGTTACCTCGGAACGTTCCGGTGACGGTGCGCAGACACCCAGCATTCCGTCAGGACTAGGCGGATGCGCACACGGCGTGTTGCAGTTCGCGCACGGCCAACCGGCTGCCTGCTACTACTCAGGCGGTTGGTTGCGGAACTCTTCCAGATCGACAGTGTCCAGATCAAGGATCCGCGCATGCAGCATTGGGCGCTGCTGGAGGGCCGCGCGAACGGCTCGATGGAGACCGTCCTCGAGGTACAGATCGCCCTGCCACTTGACAACATGCGCGAACAGATCGCCGAAGAAAGTGGAATCCTCTGACAAGAGGGCATCCAAGTCCAGCGTCCGCTTAGTGGTGATGAGTTCGGCTAGGCGCACCTGGCTGGGCGGCAATTGCGCCCATTCAGTCACGCTGAACCCGTGGTCGTCGTAGGGGCGCTTCTCGCCCACAGCCTTGAAAATCACCTTTGAAGCATAGAGCGAATCTCCGGCCTAAGCCCACCGGAACGGAGTTCGGTGGTCTTCATCACCCGTCTTTCAGCTTCTGTGCGAGGCCCAGCGCGCTTGGCGCGACCGTGGAGCGGCGGAAAGTACTGAAGCGATGATGAGGGGGACCCCCCGCGCACCTGCTAGAGCTCGTGGACCCTTGCTGCCTTCCGGCCCTGGGGGATTGACGAGGTGACACCACGCGAGGGGTCGGCCAACACTGTACGCGGTGACGAGCCCGTTCGGCCAACCCGGTAATCTCCGGGACGGAGGATTCGCCTAGTGGCCTATGGCGCTCGCTTGGAAAGCGGGTTGGGTTAACGCCCTCAGGGGTTCGAATCCCCTATCCTCCGCCAAGACCTGCCACGGAGTGGCGTTGCGGGACGTAAGGTGTCCTGGTGAGCCTCGCCCTGTATCGCAAGTACCGCCCCGGAACTCTCGCTGAGGTGATCGGTCAAGATCACGTTGTTGAGCCACTTGGACGCGCACTTGATCATGATCGGGTCCACCACGCCTACCTCTTCTCAGGACCTCGCGGTTGCGGTAAGACCTCGAGCGCGCGCATCCTCGCTCGGTCGCTGAACTGTGAACAGGGTCCCACGTCCACCCCGTGCGGTAAATGCAACAGCTGCATTGACCTGGCTCCGAACGGTTCGGGGTCGATCGACGTCATCGAGATGGATGCGGCCACCCATGGGCTCGTAGATGACGCGCGAGATCTGCGCGAGAAGGCCGTCTATGCTCCAGCGTCGAGTCGCTACAAGATCTACATCATCGATGAGGCCCACCAGCTCGGCCCGGGTGCTGCCAACGCATTACTGAAGCTGGTCGAGGAGCCTCCACCGCACCTGCGGTTTGTCTTCGCTACAACAGAGCCCGACAAGATCATCGGAACGATCCGCTCGCGCACCCACCACTACGGATTCCGGCTTGTTCCTGCTCGGACTCTGCAGACCCACCTCGCGAGTATTTGTGAGCAAGAAGAATCCATTGCGGATCCGGGGGCGCTGGCACTGATCAGCCGAGCGGCGGGCGGTTCGGTGCGAGATGCCCTGTCGATCATGGGTCAACTGCTTGCCGGATCCGGACCAGAAGGGCTGACCTACGAAGAGGCGGCATCCCAACTCGGCGTCACCGATGCCGCGCTCATCGATGAACTGGTCTTGGCGATGGCCGACTATGACGGCGCGACGATGTTTCGCATCATCGACGCCGTCGTCGAGACCGGGCATGACCCACGGAGATTCGTCACCGACCTCCTCGAGCGACTTCGCGACCTCTTGATCGTTGCCGGTGTCCCCGATGCCGCCGAGTCAGGGCTGATCGACGGACCAATTGACCGCCTCGGCGAGCTCCGCGAGCAGACAACCCGATTTGGACCCGGCGAACTGAGTCGTCACGCCGATCTGGTCAGCAAGGGGCTTTCGGAGCTCAAGGGTGCGACGGCACCTCGGCTGCAGCTTGAGTTACTTGCCGCCCGTTTAGTCCTACCGGCGGCGGACTCGGGACCGCAATCGCTCGTTGCTCGCATTGAGCACCTTGAGCGGGCCGGAGTCGGAGTTGCCGTTGCTGGCGTGGCGACAACATCGACCTTGCAGCCCACTAGCGGCTCGGCTCACGCGGCGAAAGCCCAGGCAAGCGCGCGGGTCGATCCGCAGACGCGTAGCTCCTCGCTAGACCCCGACCAGCCCGACGAGATTCAGTCCGACACAAGCCAGTCGGACCCCGACCAGCCGGACTCGGGCGCTGTCTTAAGGTCAGATTCAGACGCGCCGCGGTCGGGAGCGCTACCGCCCGGACGCCTGTCTGATGTTGCTCCCGCGACGGCCGTAGATGCGGCGGACTCAACAAAGAAGGCAAATCCGGCAAAACGGCGGCCCGGTTCGGGTCCACCGCCGAAGCCAACGATGTCCGCCTCAGTAAAGCCAGTTCCAGCGAACAAGGCTCCAGCGAACGAGGTCCCAGCGAACAAGGTTCCAGCGAACGAGGTTCCAGCGAACGAGGCTCCAGCGAACGAGGCTCCAGCGATGCCCCTGGCCTCCACAGGCAACACCCAAGTTTCCATCGAACAGGTTCGAGCTCTCTGGCCAACTATGCTGGAGGAGATTCGTAGCCAATCTAAAGTCGTATGGATGATGTTGCTCCCCGCGCACCCGGTGTCGCTTGAAGACGGTGTCCTCGTCGCATCCCACAAAGACATCGGTACGGTGAAGCGCTATCAGCAAACGAATAGTCACGACGAGACGGTCGCGCAGGTGACCAAGGCCGTGATCGGAATACCGTTGCGCATCCAGCTTGTCAGCGGAGACGGGGCGTCTCAGTCGGCAGCCTTAACCTCCCCGTCGGGCAATACTGGATCGGCCAAGGTCGGCGCTCCCACCGGCTCCGACGCTGGCGCGTCAGCCCAACAGTCCACTGCGGCGTCCACTCCCGACCGAGACGACGAGATCGCCGACAGTGTCGATGTCGATGAGGTCGCTGGAATTGAGCTTCTTAAACGAGAGCTCGGCGGGGTTCAAATCACCGAATACGACGGGGGCTGATGGGCGAGATGTTTGATGGAGCTATCGCCGATCTGATCGGTGAGTTGGGGCGTCTACCAGGAGTCGGGCCCAAAAGCGCGCAACGGATCGCTTTTCATATTTTGCAAGCCGAGGCGCAGGACGTCAGGCAACTGGCTGACGCCATGATTGCCGTCAAGGAGAAGGTTCGCTTCTGCGTCGACTGCGGCAATGTGAGCGAGGAAGAGCGCTGCAAAGTTTGTTCAGATACCCGCCGAGATCGGTCAATGATCTGTGTCGTTGAAGAGCCAAAAGATGTTGTAGCCGTCGAGCGCACGCGCGAGTACCGCGGCATCTATCACGTGCTGGGGGGAGCTATCAGTCCCATCGACGGTATCGGCCCCGACGACCTGCGTATTCGTGAGTTGATGACGCGGTTGGCGGATGGCACCGTCAGCGAGGTCGTGATCGCAACCGATCCAAATCTGGAAGGTGAAGCGACCGCGACGTATTTGGCGCGACTCCTGAGCCCGCTGGGGATGACGGTGTCACGGCTAGCCAGTGGCCTACCTGTGGGTGGTGATTTGGAGTATGCCGACGAGGTCACCCTTGGTCGGGCATTCGCGGGACGCCGCCAAGTCTCCGGCTAGTGGGACGAGCGACTGATGTCGGCGCTTGAGACCCGCGGCTGATGCCTGCGTTGGATTCCCGAGTTGGGTTAAGACCAACCGGATGTAGGTAGTCCGTAGATAGAGGCGCGTGGAGTCAGGGTGTCATTCCGTGTCGCTGCCACGTAGACTCATTACTTCGCCGTATCCGAAGCTCATACGAATCGTCACAAGAACCTGGAGCCTTACATGGGGCTGGTCGTCCAGAAGTACGGCGGATCCTCCGTGGCCGATGCCGATAGCGTGCGCCGCGTCGCGAGCCGCATTGTTGACACCGTTAAGAACGGTGACGACTGCGTAGTTGTCGTATCTGCAATGGGTGATACGACAGACGAGCTTCTTGATCTCGCGGAGCAGGTGTCACCTGAACCGCCAGCCCGCGAACTGGACATGCTTTTGACCGCCGGGGAGCGGATCGCCATGGCCGTTTTGGCCATGGCGATTGCCGACCTCGGCTACCAGGCCCGCTCGTACACTGGTTCCCAGGCAGGCCTCATCACGACGGCCTCCCACGGGTCAGCAAAGATCATTGATGTCACACCTGGGCGCATCTCGGAGGCCATCAGCCAAGGTGCGATCCCGATCGTTGCTGGATTCCAGGGCGTCTCCCAAGACACGAAAGACGTCACGACACTCGGACGAGGTGGATCTGACACCACCGCCGTCGCCCTAGCTGCCGCACTGAACGCCGATAAGTGCGAGATCTACACGGACGTGGACGGTATCTTCTCGGCCGATCCCCGGATTGCACCAAAAGCCCGTCAGATCCCCGTCACGACGTACGAAGAGATGTTAGAACTGACTGCCAACGGCGCGAAAGTGTTACATCTGCGGTGTGTGGAATATGCTCGCCGATCGGAGATGCCACTGTGGGTCAGGTCGTCTTTCAGCGATGCGCCAGGGTCACTAGTCACGACAGCGGAGTACATGAAAGGAGAGAACGTGGAGCACGCGATCATCTCGGGAGTTACGCACGACCTTTCGGAAGCCAAGATCACGGTTGCGGGGATCGCCGATCAGCCCGGCCGAGCTGCCGCGGTCTTCGAGCTCCTAGCCGATGCCGAGGTCAATCTGGACATGATTGTGCAGAACGTCTCTGCCGCTGGCCAGACTGACATCACGTTCACGATCGCTATGGCCGACGGTGAACGAACAAAGATCATGCTGCTTGAGTACCAAGCCGAACTTGGCTTTTCTGATTTGATTTACGACGAGAAGGTTGCGAAAATCTCGTTGGTTGGGGCAGCCATGCGGTCTCACCCGGGGGTCTCTGCAACAACTTTCCGAGCCTTGGCAGACGCTGGCATCAACGTTGAGATGATCTCGACGTCTGAGATTCGAATCTCAGTGGTAACCCGCGTAGAGGAAGCGGCTCGGGCAGTCCAGGCAATCCACTCGGCGTTCGGACTCGATACCGACGGCGAAGCAGTCGTATACGCAGGAACGGGGCGTTGATCAATGAATGCCGATCGATCGGCTAAGCCGACGCTGGCAGTTGTCGGAGCCACCGGAGCAGTCGGAACCGTCATGCTGAATATCCTCTCGACGCGAGCCGATGTCTGGGGTGAGATCAGGCTCATTGCCTCGGAGCGTTCCGCAGGGCGAACACTTCTGGTGCGCGGCGAGGAGGTCGAGGTACTCGCGCTTGCACCAGAGGTCTTCGACGGTGTTGATGTCGCGATGTTCGATGTTCCCGACGAAGTTTCCAGTCATTGGGCGCCGGTTGCCGCCGCCCGTGGTGCGACCGTGGTGGATAACTCTGCGGCATTCCGGATGGAGCCCGACGTTCCGCTCGTGGTTCCTGAGGTCAACCCAGAAGCAGTAATTAACCCGGCACGCGGAATCATCAGTAATCCCAACTGCACGACATTGTCGATGATTGTCGTGGTGGGAGCGCTTCATCGGGAGTACGGACTCAAGGAGCTCGTCGTCGCGTCCTACCAAGCGGCATCTGGTGCCGGTCAGGCTGGAATCGAGGATCTTCGTGCACAGATCGCCGCGGTTGCCGCTGACGGCAAGGTTGGTGATCGTGCTGGGGATGTCCGCGGAGTGGTGGAACCGGGGGATTCGTTCCCTGCTCCGCTGGCACTCAATGTTGTGCCATGGGCGGGCTCACTGCGGGAAGGTGGATATACGTCAGAGGAGATGAAGGTGCGCAACGAGTCGCGCAAGATCCTTGGGCTCCCGGATCTTAAGGTCTCGGCGACCTGTGTTCGCGTTCCCGTTATCACCGCGCACTCACTATCCATCCATGCCGTGTTCGAGAAGGCCGTCGACCAGTCTGAGGCGCAGAAGGTGTTGCGCCAAGCCGAGTCCGTCGTTCTCAATGATCGTCCTGAGGCCCTGGAGTTCCCGACTCCTATCGACGTGGTGGGGACCGATCCGACCCATGTGGGGCGCATTCGCCGCTCGATTGATGATCCATACGCACTAGATTTGTTCGTATGCGGTGACAACTTGCGCAAGGGTGCGGCACTGAATGCAGCTCAGATAGGTGAGTTACTGGCTGCTGCGATCTCGGTGGGTTAGTTACCGATTCGTTGGGTGTTGGCCGTTCGATCAACGTCAGCTTGTAGACTCCCGCAGGTTGCCTTTGTAGGTGACGGGGTATGGCGCAGCTTGGTAGCGCGCTTCGTTCGGGACGAAGAGGCCGTGGGTTCAAATCCCGCTACCCCGACAAAATTAGTGGCCGTCCGCACGTAGCGTGGGCGGCCACTAATTTGCTGTGGACTGGTGGGATTTGGGAGGAGCGCGGGTAGCGCGTAGTGCGACGACGTCAGCGCCAACTGAGGGCAGCTGCGAGGCCCGTGAGTTGCCGAGCGCTACAGGCGTGGGACTAACTCGAGCAAGGTTGCTTCCGGCGGACAGGCGAGGCGTACAGGTGTGAAGGGACTGGTGCCCAGCCCGGCTGACACATGCATCCATGAGTCATGGTGGCGACTGAGGCCCTTTGCCCGTCCCCTGTCTAAATCGCAGTTGGTCACCAGCGCGCCATAGCCGGGAATGCAGACCTGGCCGCCGTGGGTGTGTCCGGCCAGAATAAGGTCCGCGCCATCGGCTGCCATGGCATCAATAACGCGCACGTAGGGAGCGTGTGTCACGCCGAGCCGAAGCGCGGCTGTTGGATCAAATGGTCCGGCCACGGCGGAGTAGTCATCTCGCTCGATGTGGGGGTCGTCGACGCCGCGCATATCAATGAGGTCGCTGCCTACGGTCATCATGTCGTGGCGGTTGGTCAGATCTGCCCACCCACCGGCCGATAGCACCGATACCAGATCCCGCCACGGCAGATCGGGTTCGCCACGATCCCGATCAGATGGACCCCGCAGATAGGACAGCGGATTCCCGAATCCAGGCGAGAAGTAGTCATTTGAGCCGAGGACGAAGGCGCCCGGTACGTTCAGGAGCGGACCCAGGGCTACTTCTAGCGGAGCGACCGAATCGGGGTGGGCTAGAAAGTCTCCGGTTCCCACCACGAAATCCGGCGATAGGTCCGCCAGGGCGTTCACCCACGCAATCTTGTCGCTTTGGCCGGGTGTCAGATGAAGATCGGACAGATGAAGAACGAGGAGATCGTTGGCCCCAGGCGCCAGAACGGGTGCAACGACATGGCGTAAGCGGTAAGAGCGTGCCTCGATCAACGAGTAGGCCAGGACTGCCCCACCCAGGATGGCACCCGCGGCGACGGTGCCGCTAACTGTTCGCAGAAGTGGTCGGGAACTCGAGGGCATATGTTCATCGTCGCATGGCATCGGTCCGCATGATTCCGCGACGTTCCCCAGTCTTCACGGCAGCGTCTAAACCGCAGAGTCACTCGCCAATTTTGCCGATCGTGCAGTTAGATAGACCTTATGACCGACTCGAACCTGAAGACCCAGCTCAAATCAGACCTTACCGTGGCAATGAAGGCCCGCGACGAGGTCCGCTCCGCAACCCTCCGGATGGCATTGACGGCCGTGACCAACGAGGAGGTCTCGGGAAAGTCCTCACGCGAACTCTCTGATGATGATGTAGTGCTCGCGCTAACCAAGGAGGCCAAGAAGCGCAGAGAGGCTGTGACGGCCTACCAGGAGGCTGGTCGTAACGACCTAGCCGAGCGCGAGAGCGCCGAACTCGCCGTGCTCTGCGATTATCTCCCGGCCCAGCTTGAGGAAGCAGAGCTAGACGCGATCATCACGGCTGCGATCACCGAATCTGGTGCCGATGGCCCGCGCGGGATGGGTGCCGTCATGAAGATCGTGCAACCGCAGGTCGCAGGCCGGGCTGATGGCTCACAGGTTGCCGCTGAGGTGAAGCGGCGACTGATCCGCTAGCGATTGAAGTTGAAGTTGAAGTCGTAGGGGTTCTCGTCCTGCTCTTCGGGTGTGGGCACATTCCCGGTGTATGTCGAGTAGGTTGTACCGCCATTGACCCCACCGTTGCGGGCCGTCTTCAGATTGTATTTCGCCTCAAGATCGAAGAGCTCGGCTGGCTCACCCTCAAGCGCCCCGAGCATTGCCTGACGCCAGATCGGACCAGGTAGCGATGATCCGTAGACCTCGTCGTAGTACCGACCGTTGATCGTCACGTTATCCATTGGGTGCTTGAACCCACCACGCGGATCGCCGGACCACACAGCAGCCGCGATCTGGGGTGTGTAACCGGCGTACCAAACCGCCGCACTGGTATCGGTGGTTCCGGTCTTACCGGTGGCATCGCGGCCTAGGGACATCTTTTGACCGGTGCGGCCGCTAATCGGCCCATCAACAACTCCAGTCAGAATCGCGGTCGTGGCATCGGCCACTGATCGGCTGACGGCGCGAGTGCAGGTTCCGTTGTCGGTGAATTTTTTCGCGCCATTTAGATCGGTCACCAATGTCACTGCGTGTGGACGGCAGAACATGCCATGGTTCGCGAATCCAGCGTAGGCACCAGCAACTGCTACCGGCGAGACCTCC
>JBLHZE010000064.1:0-9770 GCA_047631015.1 Actinomycetes bacterium | reverse complement strand
AGTCGATGCTGTCGGGTTCTGCCTTGCCGCAGATGAGCAAACTGGGGTAGGTGACCGACGTCTTGCTGCCGAGCTAGCCGGGATCCAGCGCAGTCCCATCGTCTGCATCATTACCAAGACCGATGTTGCGACCCCCGACCAGGTAGCCGCGCGGCTAACCTCGATTCAAGAGGTGGCGCAAAAAGTCGGTCTGGACGTTGCGGAGTATGTCCCCGTGTCTGCCGTTAGTGGCGCCAACGTCGATGTCTTGGTGCAGCTCTTGATCCAGCAGCTTCCGACTGGTCCGCAGTTGTTCCCGGCGGCGCAGGACACCGACGAATCCGAGGAAGCGATGGTGGCTGAGCTGATCCGCGAGGCCGCGCTGACCGACGTGAAGGACGAGCTACCGCACTCAATTGCCGCGACCATCGATGAGATGGGATTGCGCGAAGGCCGTCCGGTTGACAAGCCCTTGATGGATATCCACGCGACCATTCACGTTGAGCGCGATAGTCAAAAACCGATCATCATCGGCAAGGGCGGCGCGCATCTTAAACGGATCGGGACAGCGGCGAGGGGGAACATCGAAGTCCTCGTTGGGATGCCGGTCTACCTTAATATCCACGTTCGGGTTGCAAAGGAATGGCAACGAGATCCGAAGCAACTACGCCGCCTGGGTTTTTGAGGCTATCCGGCCTCGCTCATTGCGGCCGTCGCAGCCTTCTCGTCGGCCTGGGCAAGAATGATGGCGCAGCGAATGACGCCAAGGTGTGAGTAGGCCTGGGGGTGATTGCCGAGGCCATGATCGGAACTGGGGTTATACATTTCAGGGAGTAGATCCGTCAGCCCGGCACAGTCCAGGAGTTGCTCAAATAGATTGTGGGCTTCATCTAGCATTCCGGCGGCCGCGTAGGCCTCAATCAGCCACGAGGTGCAGATATTCATCCCACCTTCGGTGCCGGGGAGGCCATCGTCATGCCGGTAGCGGTAGACGGTTGGGCCGTCTCGAAGCGATTCCTCAATCGCGTGGATCGTCCCTACCGCTCGGGGATCGCTACCGTCTATGAATCCAGAAGTGACGATCGCCAGAACTGCTGCGTCGACATCTTGGCGACCGTAGGCCGAGACGAACGAGTTAAGTTCAGGATCCCAGCCGTTCTCCTGGATGTCCTCGGCGATCTGAGTGCGCAGTGCAACCCAGGTCGGTTCAGCGGAACCGGAAAGCTCAACGACCTTGATCGCTTGATCAATGGCCATCCAGCACATCACGCGTGAGTGGAGGTGGAAGCGCGGAACATCGCGGATCTCCCAGATTCCGTGATCCGCCTCGCGCCAGCGCCGACTGACGGCCTCAACGCAGGAACGGACGGTCAGCAAGTCAAGCCCAGTCACCTTGCCGCGTTCTTTGGCAGTAGTCGCCACCATCTCGCAGATCGGCCCAAACACATCTAGTTGGACCTGGCCCTGGGCTGCGTTCCCGATCCGGACCGGACGACTACCGGCGTAACCAGGCAAGGTGTCGACGACGGCCTCGGGTCCCAGGATGTAACCCTCAAGGCTGTACAACGGGTGAACACGGTCGGGTCCGCCGGCGGCCTCCATCACACCCTCTAGCCAGCCCATGTAGGCATCTGCCTCGTCGGTGCTCCCAAGCATCGACAACGCGCCAACCGTCATGGCAGCATCGCGCAGCCAGCAGTAGCGGTAGTCCCAGTTGCGGATTCCGCCAATCCATTCCGGCAGGCTTGTTGTTGCTGCGGCCAGCGCTGCACCGGTCGGCTCGTGGCACAAAGCTTTGAGAGTGAGTGCTGAGCGGCGCACCACCCGATCGTGCTCGTCAGTCGTGATGAGCTTGTCAGAGAACCGCTGCCAATGAGCGTGGGTACGCTGGCGCCGCTGGAGCTCGTCCATGGCATCTGGGCCCATATCCTCTGTACCTGCTCGCAACTCGATCACGACATCGCCACGGGAAGGGTCAATCGTTGCGGTCGCCGTGGGGTGCGGTCCGATATGGGTGATCGTCCATTCCAGCCCGGGGCTCACCAGTACCAAAGAATCGGACGTACCCGTGACTCTGATCCCCGCTTCCGTTGCCCGTAGCCCAGCCGGGACCGCACCGAACTGCGGACGTGGCGCGAATGTGAGCTGGACGGGTGTGCGACCCGAGATAACCCGTACCAAACGCAGTTCGGCCTCGCGATGAGGAATGTTTCGGTGGCTGACGTCAAGGTAGTCAGTCACACTGACGCCCGCCCATTTGGTCACGACCGTCATCGTGCGGTCAATGTACTTTTGGCTGAGTGGGCGACCTCCCCGCAGAGGTGAGATCGCCAGCTGTCCAGCCTCGACATCGCCGAGTAGTCCGGCAAAGATTGCGGGAGCGTCGGGACCTGGGTGACACAGCCAGTTGATGCTGCCATCAGGGGTGAGCAGGGCGACATCTGTTCCGTCGGCGAGCAAGGCGTGATCTTCGATGGGGACCGCATTGGCGCCCGCTAGCCACGCTTCGCGCTCCTCACCAAGCACGGCGAGTACTTCGAGAACATCCTCTGGCGCATTGACCCGGAATCTGGCCGCAGTCTCACCGGGCCCGACTTTGATCGTTACATGATTCTGGGCAGTAAGCCGCTCGAAGACGTATTCATCGGTGACGTCATCGCCAATGAAGATGACGGCGCTGGCTTCGTTTTCGACTCGAAGGCGATCCATTGCCGAACCCTTGTCGGCGTGAATAACCGACATCTCTAGGACCTCTTTACCGCGTGTCAGTTTGATGCTTTCGTCGTTGTCGAACAACTCGTGCAGGCTGGCCAGAACACTCTTCGCGTCCGTGCGATCAGCGTTTCGGACGTGAACAGCGACACCGGACGGTTTGGTTTCCAACTGGCTTCCGTTAACCCCGTCAGTGATGTCAGAGCACTCCTTCATCAATCTGATCAGGCGTTGGGTCGATTGCTCATCGAGATTGCTCATCGAATCCAGATCGAACTCTGCTCCGTGGCTCCCCACCAGAGTGATCTCCAGCGGCAGCCGAGACATTGCCGCAAGGTCGCGTAGTGCTCGCCCCGAGACCACGGCAACGACGGTTGATTGCAGGCTTGCAAGTTGCCGCATAACAGCAACAGCTTCGGGTAGGGGGCGAGCATGCGCCGGGTTAGCGACGATTGGTGCCAAGGTTCCGTCGTAGTCGCAGCCGACGAGCAAGGTGGCGGTCCGGGAGATGTGGCGAAGTGCAAGTCGCAGACCGGGCTCTAGTCGGGAGGCGTCATGGGAGGCACCGTCGGCCTCGGATACCCCGACGGTGTACGTCATCGCATCACCCGCGTGGCGCTCCGGCAGGTGGTAATCAGGCATCAGGTGCCGTCAGCTGATCGATGAATTTCGCGGCCCACCGCTGCACGTCGTGGTTAAGAAGATGCGCCCGCATCGCTCGCATCCGCCTGCGCTTCTCATCGTGGCCGGCTGTGGCCGCAGCAACGATGGCCGCTTTAACGCCATCCATATCGTAGGGATTTACCAGCCAAGACTGCGGCATCTCCCGCGCGGCACCGGTGAACTCGCTGAGGACCAGAGCTCCGTCATCATGAATCCGGGATGCCACATACTCCTTAGCTACCAAGTTCATCCCGTCACGCAGCGGGGTGACCAACATGATGTCGGCTGCTTGATAAAGCGCCATCAGCTCCTCGATCGGCAATGAGTCGCGCACATAGTGGATGGCGGGTGCGCCGATCCTGCCTAAGGAGCCGTTCGCACGTCCGACGATCAGTTCGACATCGTCGCGGATTCGCTGGTATTCGTCGACGTTTTCTCGGCTTGGAGTGGCAACTTGCACGAGCACTGTCTCGGCCGGATCAAGTCGCTTCTCCTCGAGGAGCTCGGTATATGCCCGCAGTCGGACATCGATTCCCTTGGTGTAGTCGAGGCGATCAACACCGAGCAAGATTGTCCGTGGATTGCCCAGATCCTCGCGAAGCTGCGCAGCCCGCTTGGCCGTCTCCGGTGACCGTGCCAACCCATTGAGCCGCTCGACATCGACAGACACAGCGAAGGCTCCAACTCGCGCTTTGCGACGCCCCCCGTGAGCTCCAGGTACCTCGACGATATTGCCTTTCGCTGGCCACCCGAGCAACCGTTCTGTGACCGCGAGGAAGTTCCTGGCGCCATCGGTCGTTTGGAACCCGACCAAGTCGGCTCCGAGGATGCCGAGCACAATCGCTCGGCGCCAGGGCAGCTGTAGGAATAAGTCAGGCGCCGGGAACGGAATATGCAGAAAGAAGCCGATTCGCAGGTCAGGTCGTAACGATCGCAACATCGCTGGGACGAGTTGTAGTTGGTAGTCGTGTATCCAGACTGTCGCACCGGGGGCTGCCGCTCCGGCCGCAGCCTGAGCAAAGAGCATGTTGACTCGCCGGTATGCATCGAATTCATGCCGATGGTAAATCGGGGTCGCGATCGCATCGTGATAGAGCGGCCAGAGCGCAGAGTTGCTAAATCCGTCGTAATAGCGCTCGACATCGTCGCGCTTGAGAGGAACCTCGGCAATGCGATAGTCGCGGTTATCCGCCGTCTCCGGAATCGGTGGCAGGCTGGACTGCCCCGGGGACTCGTAGTGACCGTTCCATCCAATCCAGACGCCCTGACGACCCCGCAGTGACGGCTCGACGGCGGCGACGAGGCCGCCGGGGGACACTTTCCAGCTAATTCCACCCGCTGAGTCGGTGACCGCTTCAACCGGCAAGCGGTTGGCAACGATGATCAGTTCATCTTCCGACACACCCCCAAACTACCGGTAGTGCGGCTGATCATGCACTCGCCTAGGTCAGACTGGGTCAGTGGCGACATATCGCGATTCTGGAGTAGTCCTGCGGACTCAGAAACTCGGGGAGTCAGATCGCATCGTCACTCTGCTCACTCGAGGTCGCGGCAGGGTCCGGATGGTCGCTCGCGGTGTCCGGCGAACCTCAAGCCGAATTGGGGGCCGGTTGGAGCCGTTTTCATTGGTAGATATTCAGGCATATGAGGGCCGCTCGCTGGATTCAGTGACCCAAGTGGAGACAATCTCCGCTTTCGGTGCACCGCTCAGCGCTGACTATCAACGCTGGACCTCCGGACAGGTGATGCTCGAGACGGCTGAGCGCTTGACCTCGGAAGAGGGCGAACCGTCACTGCAGCAATTCCTGCTTCTCGTGGGTGCGCTTCGGAGTATGACGAAGGAAGAGCACGACGCGGGGCTAATTCTGGACTCTTTCCTGTTGCGGTCCCTTTCGGTTGCGGGTTGGGCGCCAACGTTTTACGACTGTGCGCGTTGTGGTGAGCCCGGTCCACACCGCACATTCCACTCGGCAAGCGGCGGCGCGGTGTGCGCAACGTGTCGCCAACCCGGCTACTCCTTGCCGACGGAAGGGACGCTGGAGTTGATGGGGGCATTACTCGAGGGAGAGTGGGAGACCGCCGACGCAAGTACGGCGCGCCAACGCCGAGATGCAGGCGGGCTAACGTCCGCTTATTTGCAGTGGCAGTTGGAGAGAAATCTGCGATCGCTGCCTCTCGTTGAGCGTTAGTCGAGCCGCTTAATATGGCCGCGGCGCACCAGGTCGGCGCGAGCAGTTTGTGACTCGCTGGGATCCGCACGGCTACGCAAACCGTGGCGAATCTGCCAAACTCTGCAGCTATGGCCCGTAAGCAGCGCTCAACACCGACCCCTCCTCGGGATCCAGCAACCTACCGAGCGGCTACACCACATCCAGATGGCGCGATTCCCCCGAAAATCCGCGCCGAGCTGCTTCCCCAACACATCGCCATCGTGATGGACGGCAACGGCCGCTGGGCCAACCAGCGCGGGCTGCCGCGCACCCGAGGTCATGAGATGGGCGAGGATTCGCTGTTGGACGTTGTGCACGGTGCGCTCGAACTGAAGATTCCTTGGCTGTCCGCATATGCCTTCTCGACGGAAAACTGGAAGCGATCACCGGACGAAGTGCGCTTCCTCATGGGGTTTAACCGAGACGTGGTCCATCGGCGGCTAGACGAACTTGACGAGCTTGGAGTGCGCGTGCGCTGGGCTGGCCAACGTAAGCGGCTGTGGGCCGGGGTTATCAAGGAGCTCGAAACTGCCGAACAACGGACAAAACACAACACGGCAATGACCTTGGTGATGTGCGTGAACTACGGCGGCCGGGCCGAGATCGCGAACGCGGTCGTGCGGATTGCCCACTTGGTGCGCGAGGGTAAAATCAACCCTGATCGAATCACGGCAGCAACAGTTTCCCGCTACTTGGACGAACCCGAAATGCCCGACGTTGACCTCTTTCTGCGAAGTAGCGGCGAGCAGCGCACCAGTAACTTCCTACTCTGGCAATCGGCCTACGCGGAGATGGTCTTTCTTGACCAGCTGTGGCCAGACTTTGACCGACGCGACTTGTGGAAGGCAATCGAGATCTACGTCGAGCGGGACCGGCGATACGGTGGTGCGCAAGGTCCGGCGGTCTAGTGATGGGCCACGACCACGGGCAGAGCTACGCCAGTGCTGGAATGGTGAACAGAAAGCCTCTTGCGATCACGTTTTGCCTCGGTATGTCGGTGCTCGTGGTCCAGTTCATCGGGGCCGTTCTATCGGGTTCTCTCGCACTACTTGCAGACACCGTCCATGTTTTCGCTGATGTGTTTGGAGTCGGACTCGCCCTCAGCGCGATTACTCTCGCAGCTCGACCCGCGAAGTCTCGTCGGACATTTGGGCTATACCGACTGGAGATCTTGGCCACGGTCGTTAATGGTGTCCTGCTACTCAGTCTTTCAATCTTTATCCTCATCGAGGCCTATGACCGTTGGTTTAACCCCGGAGCAATCGATGCGCCCATCATGCTTGCGGCCGCCGCCTATGGCCTGGCTGCCAACGGTGTCGGAGTCTGGCTCCTGCGCCGGGGTGCTTCTAAAAGTCTCGTCGTTAAAGGTGCGTACCTGGAAGTGCTCTCGGATGCGCTGGGGTCAGTCGGCGTTGTTGCCGCGGCGATCGTTTTACTGACGACCGGATGGGCGCGTGTCGATGTTTTGGTCTCGGTGGCTATTGCGCTATTCATGATCCCGCGCACGTTGTTCCTGCTGCGTGATGCCTTCAATATTCTGATGGAGAGCGCGCCGACTGGTCTGGATCTTGAGGACGTGAGACGGCACATGTGCGGTGTACCCGGAGTCGTTTCAGTACACGACCTTCATGCGTGGACGATCACCAGTGGGATGCCATCGCTGTCGGCTCACGTCACGGTCGAGCCGACTCCTTTCGAGCGGGGTAAGGGGGAAGAGATCCTCACGCAGCTCAATGTCTGTCTTCAAGAGTGTTTTGAGATTGGCCACACGACCTTCCAACTAGAGACAGTTGAGCAGAGTGGGTCCGAGGCCGACATTCACCCGTAAGTCCATATCTCAATCAGGTGAGCTCTAGGTGACCCATGCCGGACAAAGCCCGGTGATCTCGATCGCTGGCAGGTCAGGGTTGGACTCGTGCGACACGGTCACGGGTTTAACCGTATCCGGCGAGGCGCCACAACGCAGCAAAGGTCACGACCACAACCACGAGCAGACGAATCGCCCGAGAGGACCCGATCACGGCCGGCCAAGAGAGTGCCAAGAGCCAACCCAGGAATGCGGCAACAAGTAATAGAAGAAGCCCAGCGAACTGACTTGGCAGCAGCAGACCAGCAAGGAGCAGAATGCCCATCACGACTGGCAGGATGAGCCGGGGCAGGCGCTTGAGGAAGTGCAGAGGTCGCCTACTGAACTTTTCAAGCTTCAGACGAGCGGCCGACTTGGCCTGGGTGGGGACTCGCTGTGGGTGCCGGCCCAGGGGTGGAGTGCCGTTGCGACGGCCCGAGCCGGAGGAGCGCCCGGGACCGGTGGAAGGTTTTACCATGCCCCCATAGTCGCCCACGCGCAGATAGTATGTGCACAGGAGGTCGAGATTGGTGTTCGTTGTTTTGCGCTACAGCGTCAGTACGGTTGGATTTGCGGAGTTTCTGGTCGAAGCAAGGTCCGCGATTGAGGCACTCTCCGCTCGTCCGGGCTTCATTCGTGGAACAGTCGGTCAGGCTATTGACGAGGCTGGCCAGATGACAGTCCTACTTGAGTTCTCTGATGTGGGAACGTACCGTCGGGCGCTATCAAATTATGACGTGAAGATCAATGCGGTGCCGTTGTTGTCTCGTGCGATCGATGAGCCGTCCGCCTTTGAGCTGCTCCATAGCCGCAATCGCGAGGGGAGTGTCGACGAACAGAGTTCGATTTCCGCAGACGGCACTCGGTTCCCGGTTAGACCATCCTGACGTCAGCAAATCGACACATCGACCTAGCGATCTGGGACGGCCAAGTGAGGCACGCGGACTGTCTGGTAACACTCCAAGCCCGCGGGAGTAAGCGGTCAATCTCAGGGCACAACGGTGCGGCTCACGGGCGCAGCTAGCGGGGGACGTCGCGGAAGCCGTTGACGCAATTTCGACAGGACCAGCGAGCCCAAGTGGCGCGGCCGGGTGAAGACGGACGGTCAAGAAGCTACCCAACAGAAAACCCTACTTTCGTGTGATCGGTAGTGATCCCAGGGGCCCTTCTCGAGGCAGACGTGTGTGTCTGAGTAAGTCGGGGAGAGAATTTTTACCCGATCAGCGGTATGGAAAAGGGGTATTTCTTTCCGAAATTTTGGTTGAAAGATCGGGAGACACGGATACAGTTCACGATGATAAGTAGCGATAAATATGAGAGAGCTCGGAGTTGTTGATGCGCAGAATCTTTTCGACCATCGCGGTAGCTGGACTAATAGCAGGACTCGCTGCTGCTGTGGCCCCGACCCAAGCGGCTGCCCACGGCAGTATGCAAGACCCTGCCTCAAGGGTCTACACGTGCAAGTTCGTGACACCCGATGATCCGAAATGCGTCGACGTCAAAGAAGCTAATCCACAGTCGCTTTACGACTGGATGGAGGTCAATATAGGCACCGCCGATGGCCGCCATCGAGAGTTGATCCCGGATGGCAAACTGTGCAGCGCCAACCGACAGAAGTACGCGGCATTCGATGAACCGGGTACCGACTGGCCTGCGACACCGCTGATGCCAGATGATGACGGCACTTACAGCATGACGTGGAACTCCACAGCCCCTCACAGCACGGCCTACTACCAGATTTTCCTCACGAAAAATGGCTTCGATCCAGAGCAGCCACTGGCGTGGGGCGATCTGGACTTGGTTCATGACACTGGGGCACTCCCCGCTGCGGCATCGAATACTTTTGCCGTCGAGCTTCCGGAGCGTAACGGACGCCATATGATCTACACGATCTGGCAGCGCAACGACTCAACCGAGGCGTTCTATTCCTGTTCCGACGTCGTTCTTGGGCAGGGAGCCAGCGAACTTTCTTCGCCGACACCCGTTGCGACGCCGACAGCGGATCCGGACGACTCGTACTCCCCGGATTCCTCAAGTAACCCCACAGCGGATCCGGACGACTCGTACTCCCCGGATTCCTCAAGTAACCCCACAGCGGATCCGGACGACTCGTACTCCCCGGATTCCTCAAGTAACCCCACAGCGGATCCCGTTGAGGGCGACGTTGACGTTGCCCTCAACGTGACTTCTGACTGGGGGACCGGCTATTGCGTGAATGCGAATGTGAGCACGGCATCCGGCGAGGCAGTTGATTGGGGTGTCGGAATTAACGCGGGGGGACCCACCACAGCCGCGTGGAACACCAAGATCACTGAGTCTAATGGGATCGTGCAGGCAAGTGGAGCGGAGTGGAATCAAAC
>JBLHZE010000063.1:0-9804 GCA_047631015.1 Actinomycetes bacterium | reverse complement strand
TCGTCAACACTAGGGCCGTCAAGGGTCACGACTGCCGAACCGCCGATCAGGGTGGTGGAAACGACACCACCGACTCGCAGGCGCCCACATCCAGGACTACCAGCGGCGGTTGGCATGTTCGTTTTAACTCTCATCGCCTTGCCACTCATAGCGGTCGGCGGCTCGGTCTACTTCGTGAATCGCACCGCGTCCGCGGTGGATACAACAAAGACTGACGCAATCGTTGTCCTTGGTGCAGCCCAATTCGATGGCACGCCATCGCCGGTGCTAGAGGCGCGGTTGTCCCACGCAGCCGACCTCTACCAGCAGGGGGTGGCGCCCCTGATTGTCACGGTCGGTGGGAAGCAGTCCGGGGACCGATTTACCGAGGCCGGCGCGGGTCGTGCCTGGTTGATCGATCAGGGAATCGACCGGGCGGATATCTATGCAGTTGGCCAGGGTGCTGACACTGTGACGAGTATGACCAATGTCGCTGACTTGGCAAAAAGGAACGGCTGGACATCAATCACCCTCGATTCGGACCCAGCGCACATGGCGCGTACTCAAGCAATCGCCAATCGGCTCGGATTTGATGCCTACCCGAATCCGACTCAATCAGGTGATGGAAGCCAAGTGACGCAGGACTATATTGCTCGCGAGACATTCGCTTATCTGGCGTTCGAGTTGCTCGAGCAGTGGGACGTTCCGCGCATTATTGAGTAGCAACCTGCCGGACTCAAGCCGGGCATGGGTAGATTCAGGGATTGTGACGATCACCGAGGGCTACACCGCCGACGATCAACAGCGCTGGGTTCCCGAGGCGGCAAAACGAGCGCACCGGTCGGCCTTCCAACGTGATCGAGCGCGGGTCCTGCACTCCTCAGCACTGCGACGTCTCGCGGCTAAGACGCAGGTTGTACTGGCGGGGGAGTCGGACTTCCCGCGGACTCGTCTCACCCACACTCTTGAGGTCGCGCAAATCTCTCGCGAGCTTGGCGACGCACTTGGGTGCGATCCTGATCTCGCTGACCTGGCAGGACTCGCGCACGATCTTGGCCACCCACCGTTTGGGCACAATGGTGAGGATGCGCTCAACGATGCAGCGCAGGGAATCGGCGGATTCGAGGGGAATGCCCAGAGTTTTCGGGTGCTGACTCGGCTGGAATCCAAGTCCATCACCCAGGACGGAGACTCAGCCGGACTCAACTTGACCAGGGCGTCGCTGGATGGAGTGATCAAATATCCCTGGCCACGACAACCCGATAACCGAAAGTTCAATACGTACTCCGATGACGAAGCTATCTTCCATTGGGTTCGCCAAAAAGCGCCGGTTGGGCGCCGCTGCTTTGAAGCACAAGTGATGGACTGGTCCGATGACGTCGCCTACTCGGTGCATGACCTTGAGGACGGCGTACACGCCGGGCATATTGACCTACAGCTCGCAGCTCACGCAGAGCAGAAGCAGGCCGTGAGTCAACTAGCTCACGATTGGTACGTACCTGATATCGACGTCGCAGAACTACGGGAAGCGCTGGATCGAATCCAGGCGCTCCCGCAGTGGCCGCGGCGCTTTGATGGCACTGCGCGCGACATGGTGACCCTGAAGAACCTGACTAGTAGCTTGATCGGGCGATTTGTGCAGCCGAGTATTGAGGCAACTCGTGAGGTCTTCGGCAATCAGTCGTTGCAGCGCTATGCGGCCGACTTGATCATCCCGCAAGACCGACGTAGTGAGGTCGCTGTCCTGAAGTCATTGGCAAATCTGTTCGTCTTTCAGCGCGACGATTCGACTGCCGTCTTACAGCGTCAACAAGAGGTCATTATCGAGTTGGTGAATGCCCTCGTTTTGAGTGCTCCGGAGGGTTTGGATGCGATGAGTGCGCCAGCTTTTCTTGCTGCATCAGATGACGCCGCGAAGCTGCGAGTCATCATTGATCAGGTTGCTTCGCTGACCGATCGATCTGTGATGCGCTGGCATACAAGCCTGTGCCGTTGATGCACCCTGCTGGACGTGAGCTGCACGCCTAGTCTCCGAGCGCAGCGACAAGGCGAGCCAGATCAGGTTCGCTGTTGTAGACATGCGGCGATGCCCGAAGAATGCAGGTCGCACCGGTTGAGAGGTAGTCGCTGGGGTTAGTGAGGTTCACGACGGGTGTAACTGTGATGCCCTTCGTGCGTAGCTTGCTTGCCTCAACCAAAGCATTGTCACCTGGAACCGCGAACACGACAATCCCGGTGCGTTCACGGCCCCGATCAAGGACCCGGACTCCTGCTATTGCGTCGAGCTGCTCACGTAGGTTGCTGGCGAGGGCATTCACTTGTCCTCTGATGTGGTCTATTCCCAGGTCGAGCGCGTACGCCGCGGCCGCTCCGAGCCCGAGTAGTCCGGCGATCGACATTTCCGATGATTGGAAGCGCGTCGCAGTCTCGACCGGCTGGTAATCGGTTCCGCCACGCCACGTCGCCCCACACATATCCATCGGGTCAGGTTCGAGCTCAACTAACGCGCGTTCACTGATTGCCAAGAATCCAGTGCCGCGTGGCCCCCGAATCCATTTACGCCCCGTTGCGGTCACGAAGTCGGCACCAATCGATCCCATATCGATAGGTATTTGCCCGACCGATTGACATGCGTCCAGGAGGAACCAGGCGGGGGAGCCCGCATCGCGCAACACCTCGCCGAAGGCGTGAGCGTCAACGAGGAGTCCGTTCTGGCTCGGTGCGTGCGTGATGACCACTGCCTTGACGCGACTATCGAGCATCGCTTCGAAGGCGACAGGATCGGCAGCTCCATCTGGACCGTCAGGGATGACCTCGACCTGCAGGCCCACCTTCTTGTGGGCCTGCAGCAGTGGGATGACGTTACTGGCGTACTCCGCGCTCGTCGTCAGCACCCGGTCGCCATCGGTAAACGGTATGGAGCTGATCGCGCGATTCCAGGCAGCAGTCGCACTTGGTTGCCAGGCGATCTGATGGATCGCTGCGCCGACGAGCTGTCCGACGTGTGCGGTCGCCTCGGTGATGCGCGGAAATGCCATGTCGGCAGCCACATAGCCGCCTACTTCCTGTTCCCGCGCGAGGTGGGCAACGAGCGTCTCGTTAACGATCGTTGGACTCAGCGCTGATCCGGCATTGTCCAGGAAAGTCTGACCCTCGCACGTTGGCGTATCACGACGTATTTTGCGTAGGTCCAGGCTCACGTCATACATCCTGCCACCACTGGACAACCAATCTCCGTAAGTCGTGGGTTGGCACGGCTTGCCCGGGCTTACGATGACCTCGTGCCACGAATCAAGGACACCGACATTGTGTTGGTGCGCGAACGAACCCGCATCGACGAGGTCATTCGCGAGGTTGTGACGCTAAAACCTGCCGGTGGGGGATCACTTAAGGGGCTGTGCCCGTTCCACGATGAAAGGTCACCGTCATTTCATGTCACTCCGGCCAAGGGGTACTTCCACTGCTTCGGGTGCCAAGAAGGCGGCGATGCGATTGACTTCGTGCGCAAGATTGACCATCTGAGTTTTGCCGAAGCTGTTGAGAAGTTAGCTGCCCGGACGGGCACAACGCTCCGCTATGAAGAGGGAGGAAGCGCTAAACCCGATCTCTTAAAGGGTGTCCGAACGAGGCTCGCCGAGGCTCATAAAGCTGCCGCAGCGTTTTTTGCCGAGCAGCTCCTAACACCCGAAGCGCAGATCGGTCGAACCTTCTTGACCGAGCGGGACTTTGACTCAGCGGCCGCGGAACGCTTTGGCGTCGGATTTGCCCCTGTCGGCTGGGATGGCCTGACCAAGCATTTGCGGGCGAACGGTTTCACTGATCAAGAGTTGACGATGGGCGGATTGGCGGTGGCAGGCAAGCGTGGTCCATACGACCGGTTCCGCGGTCGCTTGGTCTGGCCGATCCGGGACCTGTCTGGCGATGTCGTCGGGTTCGGTGCTCGACGATTGCGCGAGGACGACGAGGGTCCCAAGTACCTCAATACCCCGGAGACTCCGCTGTACAAGAAGTCCAACGTTCTCTATGGCGTGGACCTGGCACGCAAAGAGATCTCTCGGCGCCAGCAGGCCGTGATTGTCGAGGGCTATACCGACGTCATGGCTGCACATCTCGCTGGAGTGCAGACAGCCGTCGCCACATGTGGGACGGCTTTTGGAGTTGACCACATCAAGATCTTGCGCAGACTCCTGATGGATCAGGACGAGTTCCGGGGCCAGGTGATCTTTACCTTCGATGGTGATGCCGCTGGGAAGAAGGCGGCCTTAAAAGCCTTCAATGAGGATCAGCGCTTTGTCACGCAGACCTTCGTCGCACTCGATCCGAACGGAATGGACCCGTGCGATATCAGGCTCAAAGAGGGCCCAGAAGCAGTACGGGATTTGATTGCTAAGCGAATCCCAATGTTTGAGTTTGCGATCCGAGCAACTCTGGCTGACTACGACCTTGAGACTGCAGAGGGACGGGTGGCCGGATTACGCGCAGCCGCTCCAATGCTGGCGTCGATTCGAGACCAAGCGCTACGCCCGGAGTATACCCGCCTCGTGGCTGGCTGGCTGGGTATCGAACCGGGCGAGGTTTTAGAGGCTGTGAGGCGCGCGAAGCCAATGGTTGGTGCCGGAACCTCGAGCGCCCCACAGCGGACGCAGCGTCGCGAGTCCTCTAGGCGCGTGGATACCGAGGTGCTGGAGCCATCGCCGCCATCGCAGGAAAGTGCGGCGAGCAAGTGGGAGCGACCAGCGCGTGATTCCACCGCAACCACTGTCGAGCGCGAAGCCTTGAAATGCGCGATTCAGATCCCGCAGCACGTCGACACGTGGTACACCAGCGTCGAGCTACAGGCCTTCACGTGGGATGTCCACGGCGCGGTACACCAAGCAATGGCCTCTGCTGGCTCCCCGGGTGCGGTCGCGGACGGTCGAGAGTGGATCGAGGCGGTGCTCGTTCATTGCCCCGATGACGCCGTCCGGGGTTACGTGCGCGATTTCGCGGTTGACCCGCTGCATACAGAATACGATGACGACGAAGGTCTGCGGGATTATGGGTCGGCGGTGATTGCCCGCCTGCTGGAGATGGATGCCACCCGTCGGACAGTGGAGTTGAAAGGGCGACTGCAGCGGACCAATCCGGTTGAGAATGAGGCGGAGTACAACAAACTTTTCGCGGACTTGCTCGCGTTAGAGCAGTACCGTCGACAACTTCGCGAGCTAGCGCTGGGAGGCGAGTAGTGGGAATCTTTCGTCAACGTCGGCTACCGAGCGAGTTCGCAGGCTTTGCCGAGCTGTTGCTGGATGGGGAACGACTGCTGGCGTGGGCCCCAGGCCCAGCGAGACCCGATGGGACGCCAACGCTGGTTGTCGCCACGGAATCTGCTCTCTATCCCTTTGGGTACACAGAGCGGATTCCCTGGGAGCGGGTGATGCGCGCAGCCTGGGATGATCCGATTCAGGAAGTTGTGACGGCAAATGACGCAGGCGGGATCGATGTCATACGCCTAGCACTTGATGATGCTGGGTCGATTCCACAGGTTATTTTCGAAAGGGTGATGGCAACAATCGTCATGCAACGGCATGTTGAGTTGGAATCCTCGGGCAAGCTCGGGGCAACCCTCGTTGCACGCCGAGTGCGAGGTGGCGACGAGATACGTTGGGAAGTTGTCTTCGACGCGGGGCTCGATCCGCGCGATTCAGAGCTTCGCGCACGCGCCGACGAGGAACTAGCGGCACTTCGCGCTTCAGTTGGAATCTAGTCAGTCGAGGTAAGCAAGCGGGGGCGCTGAAGGCAGTCGCGAAGTCAGCGAACTGTTTCTAGATAGTCATCACGTAGGCGGGTTGACTTATCGTGTGGGTCACGCCAACCCGGCTACGTACGGGCACGATGCCTAAGCCCAACGAGGACTCCCCGCGGTGCCAGGCGATGTATCCTAAGTGAGCCTTGCTAGGCTTCGACGCCGATCAGTCCCCCGTAGCTCAATTGGCAGAGCGCTCGACTGTTAATCGATAGGTTGCTGGTTCGAGTCCAGCCGGGGGAGCGCACAATCCGTGAACTACCAAGATGAACGCGCGAGGCAGCTCGCTTGCATGAGTGAATGAGGCTGTGACCTTTGAACAGAACGTTCCTAGCACACCAGTCCCGCCGCCCGGCTCCAAGCCGACACCACCTCGAGCGCGTTTTTTCTTGTTGTAGGAATCGTTGTGGTGGCGATAGCCCTCGTGGTAGGCACAGTGATCGCATACTCCGCACGCAGTAGTGGACAGAAAGTGGTGGACGCTCAATCCCAGCTGGAGCCTTTTTATACCCCGCCTGCGGGCAGCACGGAACTTCGAGCAAGCTAAGGCGGGAAAGCGCTGGATCGTGTGGGGCCACTCCCAAGGTGGTCATTCATCTCTCTGGGCGGGGACGCTGGCTAAAAAGATCGCTCCAGAGCTTGATCTCCTCGGGGTCGGGGCTGCCGCTCCAGCTGCGGAACTAGCCCCGATCGTGAGTCGGCAGTGGAATCAAACTATCGGCTGGGTTATCGGCGCATACGCGCTCGTCTCGATGGAAGATGCCTACCCGCCAGCAACTCCCGCCTTCCCACCGGTGGAGTTGTCCCCCGAGGTGCGCGCGGCTCCCATCACGCTCGGAGTTCCTGTCGGTCCCGCTCCGTCAGCGCCTGGGTCAGCAACGGAGTCGGTTCAACCGCAGTAGGAGCCGCGTTGGGAGCTGGCTCTCGCTCGCCTAGGATTAGGAGTATGAGTGCACCAGTGACAGCTGATTCGGACCTATCGGAATTTAGCGGAACCGGGTCGTACCTAACGAACCCCTCGCTTGAGGCCGCTGTTCGTTGCGCACTGGTCTTACAGAAGCCATTGTTAGTCCGGGGCGAGCCGGGTACTGGAAAGACCCTGCTAGCTGAGGCAATCGCCGAAGCCGAGGACTTGCAGCTCGTCACCTGGAACGTGAAGAGCACGACGCGCGCCCAGGACGGGCTCTACCACTACGACACGGTTCAGCGGCTCTATGACAGCCGGTTCGGCGACCGCAACGTCAGCGATATTCGGGACTACATCCACATGGGACCCGTCGGTCGCGCATTCCAATCGGACAAGCGCGTGGTGTTACTGATCGACGAGGTCGACAAGGCTGATATCGAGTTCCCGAACGACCTGCTGCACGAGCTAGATCGGATGCGGTTCACCGTCGCCGAGACGGGTGACGTTGTGGCAGCCGCGCGCCGGCCCATCGTGGTCATCACGAGTAATGCGGAGAAGGAACTCCCAGATGCGTTCCTGCGCCGGTGTATCTTCCACTTCATCGACTTCCCGGACCGCGAACTAATGTCGCGGATCGTGGAGGTCCACCACCCTGACCTTGATAATCAGCTTCTGGATCAGGCGCTGGAGGTTTTTTATCAGATCCGTGGATTGGAGCGGTTGCGTAAGAAACCCAGTACCAGTGAGCTTGTTGATTGGATTTCGATGCTGCTGGCGCGCAGCGAAACCTCGGTGGAACTTTCACCGGAGATGGCTGACCTAGGGACGCTGCTGAAGAAGGAACAGGACCTCGAAGTCTTCGCTGACTACACGTCAGGACGTTCAAATCGACCACGGATCCGGTGACGCCGCAACAGGGTAGGGATGTGAGATGTTCACGAGCTTTCTCTACCGGCTTCGGGAGTTTGACGTCCCGGTAGGAGTCGGCGAGGCAATTACCCTGGCTGCTGCCATGTCTCATGGTCTCCATGAGCAGACCCTCGACGGGTTCTACTACACCGCTCGAGCAACGCTGATTCACCATGAGGGACACCTCGACGCGTTCGATCAAGCCTTCCTCGCTGAGTTCAAAGGAATCGAGTTCGATGCACCCGAGTTGACTGAGGAGCTCCAGCGCTGGCTGGATGAAGCTGCTGAGGAGTTCGGTGAGCGCGATCAAGCGGAGGATGCTGATTTCGCGGAATTTCTCAGCGATGAGGACATAGCCGAGTTGCGCCGTAAGTTTGAGGAACGGATGGCGGAACAGACCGAGCGCCACGATGGCGGGAACTACTGGGTTGGTACTCAGGGGACGTCACAGTTTGGTCATTCGGGTAAGGCTAAGCAGGGGATCAGTACGCAGAGCAGTGGGGGCGGTCGCGCGGCGCTACATGCCGCCGATGCTCGGAACTATCGGGGCTACCGTTCCGATATAGCCCTCGATATTCGTCAGTTCGAAGTTGCCCTACGCCGGTTGCGGGCTTTTGTACGCGAGGGTGCCGAGGACGAACTCGACATTCAGGCAACTATCGATGCCACGGCGGCGAATGCGGGTGATATCGACATCGTCGTACGCCCACCGAGTAAACCGAATACGCACGTCATCTTGATGATTGATGTTGGTGGCTCGATGTTTCCGTACTCGCAGCTGATGTCACAGCTATTCAGCGCGACGAAGAAGGCCACCCACTTCAAGGACCTGCGGACCTACTACTTCCACAACATGATCTACGGGAAGGTCTACGAGTCGGATCGTTTCACTGACCCGGTGTGGATCCACAATCTGATGCGCGAGTGCGCAAACAACTACAAGCTCATCATCGTCGGCGACGCCTACATGGCTCCGTACGAGCTCGGGCACTCCAGCGTCATGTCGGCCACTGATGATGCTCGAGTGACCGGCCT
This sequence comes from Actinomycetes bacterium, assembly GCA_047631015.1. Lineage (GTDB taxonomy): Bacteria > Actinomycetota > Actinomycetes > S36-B12 > UBA10799 > UBA10799. The sequence goes on along the minus strand of JBLHZE010000063.1, from coordinate 1,189 downwards.
AGAGTGGTTACAGATCCTGGTGCGCCACTTCCGGCAGAGTGCGTGGCTCAACCCTGAGCCACAGAATCGATGGCGGGCGAGCACGATCGAGCAGATCGCCGAGGTCATCGAGATGTATCCGATGACCGTCGATGGTCTAACTGAGGCGATGACTGTGCTCAACCGGGGTTCGATGTCGCGACGGTAAACGCTGGACTCGTTGCGATTCACGGCACTGTGTGACTGCCGGGAGCGAGTACGGCACAATGGCGCGGTCGCTACTCGCTCGGTCCTGCCCGCAGGATCCGCGCGCCGCGATGGGGCGGTAGCTCAGTTGGTAGAGCAGCGGACTCATAATCCGTCAGGTCCTCGGTTCAAGTCCGAGTCGCCCCACGAGAACAGTCCACGATTCATTCGAAGAAGAGGCGCTTTCGGTGTTCCTACCGGGCCTCGTCGGGATGCCGCAGAAGGACCCGTCCTGACGTTGGGGCAGTCCGGGATGCACTCCGGGTCATCTAAGGGCTCGCAGTCAGATTAAGGCGGCCGCTGCGACCCTCGGGCTGACTAAGTCCGAATCGTTACTTTCGCTGTAGGTAGGACAGCCAGCTGGCTGTCTTACGCAAAAGTGCGCCGCCCGGCAACCCTGGATTATCCTGAGCGATAGGGGCAAGTCGGAGCATTGCGGGCACATCGCGCACGGTGATTTCGCGTCGACCAAGGCCACGCAGGGGGTTTTTCCGACCGGAGGCAACGTCTAGCACCTTGCCGATGTCACCCTCGACTCCGGCTGCCTCGCGCCCTAAGGTCGAATCAACGTTGGCAGTGATCCAGCTATCGGAACCCGTTGCCGTGAAAACGGAGACTGTCGGCGTGACCACAGCGAACTTCGAGTCAATATGCATTCGCGCAGCGAGGGCTCCTGTTGTGTCGACGAGGGCACGCAGGCCGACGATGAGGAGTGTGTCGGGGACCAGACCGGCATCCGGCTGTAGATCTCGCGCAGAGACGGCGAGTTGGAATGCTCCCGCGTGCATATAGGTGACCAGCGGTAATGATCCAAGCGGGGTACCCACCGGCTTGAGCGCGTAGTCATCGAAAGACGGCACGCCCGCTATGCGGCCCGCGAGCCAGTTGCTAAGAGAGTCCCGAGATAGAGCGACAGCATCCATTAGGTCTTGTTTGGGGAGTCCAGAATTGATCTTGATTGCCC
>JBLHZE010000062.1:0-9829 GCA_047631015.1 Actinomycetes bacterium | reverse complement strand
GCACGGTCACGGTGATTATTCCCCGTGCTAAGGGGGTTTCTGCCGACGCGGTGGGCGCGACTGGCGTACTGACCCCCGCAGGAACTCGCGTTGCTGTGAACGTTCGCGGCACGAATTACACGCTGGATATCTCGAAGGATAGTGTCCGACGGGTTACGACGGCGGGCCGGTAGCCCCAGGAGATACCTGAACTAGGGTAGGACCGTGAGTAAATCGGGGATCAGCATTGGCTCTCATCCGTTCATCGCGGAACAGGGGCCCATCGGCTTGGCGCATCGAGGTGGAGGCCGAGAGGCCCCGGAGAACTCGCTGTCCGCTTTTCGTAACGCTCAGCGACTTGGGTTTCGCTACTTTGAGACGGATGTCCGAGCGACCGCTGACGGTAAAGTCATGGTGTTTCACGACGGGACACTAAACCGAGTTACTGGACGCGTTGGGCGCATCAGCTCACTCCCCTACAGCGAGGTTCGGCGGGCGAAGATCGGTGGTGTCGATCAGATACTGCGCTTAGAGGAACTGTTCGAGGAATTCCCCGATACCTTTATCAATATCGATGTGAAAGATGATCACACAGTAGAGCCGTTCCTGGCGATGATGAAGGATAGTCGGCACTGCGATCGTGTTTGTGTAGCGTCGTTCGGGACATCACGATTGCGAACTATTCGGGGTGCACTTGGGGGCTCGGTCGCGACCGCGCTCACGCCCCCGGAGGTCGCCGCTCTTGTCGCGTCATCTCGACTCGGACCGCTGGGACGGATACCGAATCTGGCACTCTCCGCGCAGGCGCAATGCGTCCAAGTCCCAATCACACAGAACGGGGTCCCAATCGTCACCCAGCGACTTGTTGATACTGCACATCGCCGCGGACTAGTCGTCCACGTGTGGACAGTCGACGACGAGGTGCAGATGCATCGACTGTTTGACCTAGGTGTCGATGGGATCGTTACCGACCGACCAACAGTGCTGAATCGAGTCCTGTCGCAACGGCGCAAGGAGCAGTCGCTATCCTGAAAACCCAGTGCGGATCAATGTGCTGCAAAAACCCCAGTCCGAGTTGGCACCAACTCCCGCTTAAGAACGTCCAACTCAGGAGAAGATGCAGCAAGAAAAAACACACCGCGAGGTTTCCGGCCAACGACTACTGGGAATAACCGGTAACAAGTCGCGTTGTGGAGATAGCTCCACAATTTAAATCGAGAGCGAGCAAACCAGCCAGACTATTTCGTCTGACGTCGAAGGGTGACAAATATGAGTGATGGAGCATTACGCGGTTCGCGTCTAGGAGCAACAAGCTACGAGACCGATGCCCATGTCGAAATGGCCCCACGCCAACCGGTTTCCTACGACTGCCCGAATGGTCACGTCACGACGATGCCGTTCTCACTTGAGGCAGACGTGCCGGCCGTATGGGAATGTCGTTGCGGATCTGAGGCCCTTCTACGTGATGGTGACCGCCCCGAGCCCAAGTACGTGAAGCCAGCTCGTACCCACTGGGACATGTTGATGGAGCGTCGCACCAAAGAGGATCTACAGGTCTTACTTGATGAGCGACTGGACCTCCTGCGCAGCGACCGGGCAACGGTGAGCGCTGGTAGGCCGAGCGCGCCACGTCGTAAGAAGACCGCCTAACAGGGCGTTACTGAGCGTAAAGAATGACCGCACATCTTGCAGGTGTGCGGTCATTCTGCTTTTCGCGTGCCCGTCGTTCTACGCTCTGGGACCAGACCCGCCTGGGAGTTCGCGCGGGGGATCGTCAGCGGAGTCGGATTCCTGCTTATGAGCTTGCGAATCCGAACTTGGGGTAGCGTCTTGCCGATTGATGACATCTCCAGCAACCACGTCGCCGGGAACCACGCGGGTCACCGTCGTTCCGTCAACGGTTTCTTTGATGACCGAAATATTCTTTCCGCGCGCCCAACGCACGAACCAGAGCGCGGCGCCCTTACGCGCAATATTTCGAATCGGTGGGACGATCAGAATCAGTCCAAGAACAGCCGTAACGAACCCAGGAATCGCGATAAGTGCCCCTGCCACGAACTTGATTCCGGAGTCTCCGACTTCGGACCCGTCCGCCATTTGTTGCCGTTCGCTCGCTTCGCGTAGGCTTTGCGCTGCCTGAATACCTGCGTTCTGGATCACAACGAGTCCTAGCACGAAGCCCGCGATGGTGAAGCCGACGACGAGTAGCCATCCAATTATGGATGCCAGCCAGATTGCAACCGCAATCTCGACGATGAGATAGCCAAGAAAAACGAGGAAGCCGCGCAAGTTATGTACCAATCTCGCGGGGAGCGTTCTTCTTGGTCAGTGCCTTGGTCTTTTTAATACGTGCCCTACCCTCTTTGGTGAACCGCGCTCGGAAGCCCCAGACAGTCACTTTCCAGAGTGCCTCCGTCACTATGGAGTGAGTCATCTTGGACGTGCCAATTTCCCGCTCAGAAAACTGGATGGGCACTTCGACGACGCGCAGTCCCGCTTGGATCACTCGGTACGCCAAGTCAACTTGGAAGATGTAGCCAGCGCTGCCAACCCCGTCGAGGTTGATCGTGCGCAGTGTGCTGGCGCGGTACGCGCGGTATCCGCCGGTGGCATCCATTAACGGGAGAGCTAACGCGACGCGGGTGTACCAGTTGCCGCCCCGGGACAGGATCTCTCGGCTCTTGGGCCAGTTTTGCACCGATCCGCCGGGAACCCATCGCGAACCTAAGACCAGATCAGCGTCGCGCAGTGCGTCCAGTAAGAGCGGGAGCTGTTCCGGTTGGTGACTTCCATCAGCGTCCATCTCGACGACGACGTCATAGTCGTTTTCCAGGGCCCATTTGAATCCAGCAAGATAGGCGGCCCCTAGTCCTTCTTTGTCCAGACGATGCATCACATGGATGTGGTCGTCTGAAGAGGCGAGCTCGTCGGCAATATCACCTGTTCCATCGGGACTGTTGTCGTCGGCGATCAGGATGTGTACTTCCGGTATCGCAGCTCGGATACGCGTCGTGATGAGTCTGATGTTCTCACTCTCGTTGTATGTAGGAACGATCGTCAAAATGTGCCCAAGGTCGCTGAAAGACTCGGGTGCGGGCTGGGGTTCGGACACGGACTCGGACAACATTGTCCCTTCAATTGTGATGGATAGCTCGTCACTCTACCGGGTTGTGCTCATTGCGCGTTTTGTTAGCGACAGCGTTTCGCCGACGTCGTCTATCACTGCGCAGGGCTGCGATCCCCCACAGCACCGCTGACGCCGTTGCGACCAGCACGATCCACTCAGGTGTAGCGCCGATACGGGTAGCAATTGTCTGCGAGTCTCGCAGTGAAACGTCCCCCACAATTTGGCTGGACGCCAGGAGTGGGGCCTCCTGCTGGACGGTTCCATCCGGGGCAATGATCGCTGTTACCCCGGAGGTCGCGGCAATGAGTACTGACCTGCCGTGCTCGACAGCGCGGATCGAGGACATCGCTGCCTGTTGTTCGGGCTGCGCTGAACCACCACGTCCAGAAAAGGAGTACGTCGCATTGTTGGTTTGGACGGCTATTGCGCGGCCGCCAGCAAGGACTCCGTCGCGAACCACCTCATCGTAGGCAATTTCGAAGCAAATTACGTCGGCGATCCGTGCGGGTCCGACCTGCAGAACGCCAGGCTCTGGGCCGGGCGCGAAATCAAACGGAATCCGATCGAACCGCGTGATGTAGCGCTGCAGGATGGATCTGCCGGGCAGATACTCGCCAAAGGGCACTGGATGCTGTTTCACGTAGAAGTCCGAGGGACCCGTCTGTGGTTCCCAAACAATGCCGACGTTCCACAGGGTAGAGGGATCGGTTGGGTTCCTTGTTACGGCACCAACTAAGATCGGCACGCCAATATCGTCGGCGGCGGAACTGATAGCCGCGGCTGCAGATTCGTTTGTGAACGGATCAATGTCGGTTGAGTTCTCTGGCCAAATAACAAGTTCTGGTGCCCGTTCTTCCCCCGCTCGTACGCGAGCGGCAAGTTCGCGAGTGCCGTTGACATGGTTGTTCAGGACGGCGCGGCGCTGGGACATCGCATCGAGGCCAAAGGTTGGAACGCTGCCTTGAATCAGTGCAACAACTGCGCTCGCGGGTCCCTGGGCGCTCTGCCCGGCGGTAGCAAGCGGGATCGCCAGACCAACAACCCAGACACCCACGGCGGCGAGCACTGCCGCCGCAACTGCGCGGTTTCTAAGCGTGCCGACGACCCGTTGTGAACTGCCTACGCTCCAACGTCGGACCACGCTCAGCACTGCCCACGCAAGCAACGCACCACTGACGGCGACGACGGCTGTAATCAGGGGTGCTCCCCCGATGCTTGCTAGGCCAAGTGTGGGGCTCTCGGATTGGCTGAATGCGAGCCGCCCCCATGGGAAACCACCCCAAGGATAGCGATCCCGAAGGGCTTCTTGAGTCACCCAGACACCGCCGATCCACATCGGCCAGTACGGCAATCGGATCACTATCCGGCTCAGAACGCCAACCAAACCGAGCCAGAATGCGCAAAACAACGCTAACGCGAGCCAGGCATCGGTTCCCAGAACGCTCATCCACCGCAAGAGGAATCCGAAGAACACGAGCCCAGTGATGAATCCAAACCCAAACGCACCCCGTAGCCGAGAGGTCGACACCGTCGCCAGAGTGATTGCTGCGACAGCAATTGGCGCAAGAAAGCCAATGCCGATCGGTGGGAACGCTCCGGCGAGCAGAACGCCACCGAGGATTGCTGAGAGCCAGCGCCAGGCAGTGCGGCGATCCCCCCAGCGCTTTACCCCACGGGAAGGCTCGTCGGCCGTGTTACTCATTGATCACCGACATGTGCATACCAGTCATTGTGGCCCAAAGAGTTGGCAGAGCCGCGTCTGGCGACAGATCTGGTAGCGGTGGCGTTCCGGCGCGTACATCGGTCGACCACGCGGTAATGCGGCGATCAGGGGTCTGAACCATCAGGTGCTCGCACTTCCACAGATTTAGCCGCGCGGTCGTTCCGACGGTGATCTCACCAGATTCGGGGGCTCCGAGGATGCGCCAGCCGGCCCGAGTGGCCGCATTGAAGGCTGCCCGTCCCGATATCGCGTCAGGCGAGCCGTAGACCGCATCGCGCAGGGTTTCCCAGACGTCAAATTCGCCTCCAAAAGAGCCGAACGCAAAGGGCACACCTGAACGGGCCAATTGGGCAAGAACGGGTGCCGGGGTTTGCGGAGCAAGGACAGCAATCTGGGCGTTAGCAAGCAGTTGCTCGATCTCCGAGGACAGCGGTTCGTGGAGTGAGTCGTCGTAGCGTCTCGTCACGTACTCGGTGTGTAGGGGGGTGACATCCGGCCCGTCCGCTGGACCGCCACCGCGCCGTACGGCGTACGGAACTAGCTCCCCGTTCTCTTCGAAGAAAGCTGCCCCGATATCCGCTGACAGCGGATGCGGTGTCCCGGCGTTTGCATCCATGAAGGCCGGCGCGATGAATGCCCCATCGCAGTCAATGAGGGTGTCACTGGCAAGCATTTGGCCCGAAAGGCCCTCCTCATCACCGATCCAGGCAATCACACCACTCTCAATGATAATCGTCGTCGAGAAGGGAAATCGCTGGGAATAGACAACGCCGGAAGTCAAAACTGCCCGGCCCAAGGCATCAGTCATGGTCTAATCCTGCCAGGATGGCGGTCATGTCCCCCGATGCCCTCCTCGCTTCCGGCGGAGACTCGGTCGCGACCTCACTTGTTGAGTTCGGTGCACTGCTGCTGGGACTCGGCATTTTGGCACGGCTGTCAGCTGTCGTCGGGGTCTCGCCAATCCCGCTATTTCTCATCGCGGGGCTCGCTTTCGGGGAGGGTGGATGGTTCGTCTTAGGAGTAGACGAAGACCTCGTGGCGGTCACTGCGGAGATTGGTGCCGTTCTGCTGCTGCTGCTCTTAGGCCTCGAGTACTCCGGGCGTGAACTTGTCGCCACGATGAAACACCAGTGGCGTTCCGGCATCTACGACATCGTGCTTAATTCGCTGCCGGGAGTCGCGTTCGGATTGTTGCTCGGCTGGGGACTGCTGGGGGCCGTCGCTTTGGGTGGCGTTACCTACATCTCCAGTTCCGGCATTGTTGCCCAGCTCGTTCGCGACCTGAAGTGGCGACGTAAGGCTGAGGTACCCGGCGTTGTTGGCTTACTGATCGTCGAAGACATTGTCATGGCGCCTTATCTACCGATTGTCACGGCAATCGCAACCGGTGCCGGCCTGGTCACGGGCCTGGTTAGTGTCGGCGTCGCATTGTCGGTTGTCGGCCTCGTTCTCTTGCTGTCGGTGAAACGAGTCAAAGTAATTAACAGTCTGCTCGATGCGAATCAGCCGGTGGCGCTTCTGCTCACACTGTTCGGTGCGACGATCCTGGTTGCCGGGTTCGCGACGCTTTTCGACTTCTCGTCCGCGGTTGCGGCGTTTCTGGTCGGCTTGCTGTTCACCGGCGAGGTTGCCGAGGCGGCACGTACTCGCTTGGCGCCGCTGCGTGATCTGTTCGCCGCAATCTTCTTTGTCTTCTTTGGACTATCGACGAATCCTGCCGATATTCCTGCCGTCTTCCCGATTGCCCTGGCTCTCGCGGTGGTGGGAATCGTCACCAAGATGGTGACCGGGCGAATCATCGCTGCCAGAGCCGAAGCCAGCGAGCGTGCCAAGTGGCGGGCGGGAGCTGTCCTGATCGCGCGTGGTGAGTTCAGCGTTGTTATCGCCGGCATTGTCGCGGTGTCGCCGCTAGCGCCACCACAGCTTGCGCCACTGGTGACGACCTACGTATTGATTACCGCCGTGGTTGGGCCTGTTCTCGCACGGCTCGCAGAGCCTTGGAGTAACTGGCGTGAGTCGCGCAAGGGAGATGGCCCCGTCGCCGTAGCGGGGAACTAGCGCCTACTGTGTCGACCGCGCACGGCTCACCATGCTCGTCGCAGCTCCTCGATGACCAGCCGATATACCTCGTAGGTAGCCCCCGCACTCCCGTGGATACGGCACACCTAGTGGGCCGGCCCTCCCGAGGTGTTCACGACCAGGAGTTCCCGCGGTCGGTCGTTACACACAATCGGCCCGTCGGGTCCACACACCACGATGTCTTCGATCCGTGCCCCCGCAGCCCCCGTCTTGTAGAAGCCCGGTTCGATACTAAACGCATGGCCCGCGACCAGGGGCCGAGTATTGCCGGCAACCATGTAAGGCTCCTCATGACTCTCGAGTCCGATTCCATGCCCGATGCGGTGAACGAAGAAGTCACCAAGATCGGCACCGGTCAACGCCACTCGAGCAACAGCGTCAATCGATTCACAGGTGATACCCGGCCGCACAGTCGCAGTGGCACGCTGCTGGGCGTCAAGCAGTTCGGCGTAGTCGTTGGCGAAGCTGGTGGAGGGCTGCCCCATGCTGTAAGTACGGGTGGAGTCGCTGCAGTAACCGCTGCGTGTTGTTCCCCCTATGTCCACGACAACAATGTCACCGTCTTGAATGATTCGGTCGCTGGGTAAGTGATGCGGGCTCGCACTGTTGGGTCCGGCTGCGACAATGACGAAGTCGGCCTGCTCGTGATCGATCGTGATCGCATCGGCGATCAGCGCGGCGACCTCACGCTCGGTCCTCCCGACCTGCAGGAAGTCAGGAACCATTCCATGAACGCGATCAATTGCCGCCCCTGCGGTCTGAAGCTCGACGATCTCGGCAGCCGATTTGACCATCCGTAGCTCGGTCAGAACGGGTCCGGCCGGTACCTGCTCGATATTCGGCATATTCTCCCGCAGTTGGAAAGCTTTCACTGCCCACATTCGGTCCTCGACAGCGATCCGCTTCGCGTTCGGTAGAACGGACGCGGTCAGCTGGTAGGGATCTTCCGTCTCGTCCCAGGTGATGAGTTCGATGTCTAGATCGCTCACCGGGCTCGCTAGAGCAGTTTCGCGTTCCAGTGTGGGCAGGATCAGCCGGTGAGGGCCGTTAGCCGACAGAACGAGGCACGTCAATCGCTCTAACGCATGAGCGTGATAGCCAACGAGGTAGCGCAAATCAGGACCCGGCGTGACGAGTAGGGCGTCAATCTCTAACTCGCGGCAGCGATCGGTGGCGTTATCCAACCTGGACTGGTATTCCGAAATCTCGAAGTATGAACTCACACCCGCAGGTTACCGCCATCTCATGGGGTGATCGCGCACACTGTCTCTATGGCTACCGAACGGCTGATGGTGCTGGACACCGCGTCACTTTATTTTCGCGCGTTCTACGGGGTGCCGTCATCGATAAAGGCACCCGATGGGACTCAAGTGAACGCCGTGCGCGGTCTCCTGGACTTCATCAGCCGACTAGTCACCGATCATCAGCCAACGAACCTGATCGCGGCCTGGGACGACGATTGGCGGCCAGAGTTTCGAGTGGCCGCGATACCTAGCTATAAGGCGCATCGGGTAGGCCAGGACGCTGCTACGGATGCCGACGGTGAGGACGTTCCCGACCAACTGGCGCATCAGGTGAGGCTGATCGTGGAAGTCCTTGAACTCATCGGGATTGCTCGCCTCGGTGCGCCGGGGTACGAGGCCGATGATGTGATCGGATCACTTGTCGCGCAATTGGACGATCCGGTGCTCGTCGTGACCGGCGACCGAGATCTATTCCAACTCGTCGACGATTCCCGACCTGTACGGGTGCTCTATACGGCAGCTAAGGGTGTCGGGAATGCTGAAGTGATTGACGATGCCGCGATCCGCGAGCGGTACGGGATCGCGGCCAGTCAATACGCGGACTACGCACTGTTGAGAGGTGATACCTCCGACGGGCTACCAGGCGTCCGCGGGATCGGTGAGAAGACCGCGGCGGCGATGATCAGTGAGTTTGGCGATATCGATTCACTGGTGACAGCCGTCCAGGCTGGGAACAGCGGTGTGAAGGCCGCGGCTCAGCGAAACCTGCTCGCGGGGCTGGAGTACATCGAGCGTGCCCGCGACGTGGTGCGGGTCGCACCTGATATTGACCTGGCACCGGTTGATTCGGTGATACCAACTCAGGCTGCTTACCCCGTTCAGCTGAACGAGTTTGCCGCGAGGTGGGGCCTGACCGGCGCAGTTAACCGCCTCGAGCAGGCATTCGATTGGCGCATTCACTGAGCGTGCGCTGTCACCAACTCCTCAGAGCCCGAGTTTGCGCTGGAAGCCCACCGATGCACGTGCGTTTGGGCGAAGGCCGTTTGCACGTTTCCAGGACGTGACGGCCTTTGCGGTACTCGACCGGTACCTGCCGTTTCGTTGCTTCTTCTTCATCTGCAGTGCTCGCTGTAGGCGCTTGACATCCTTACCCTTCATCCCCTTCTTGAGCTTGCGCTTTGCTTTTGAGGTGGGTTCTCCCATCCCGAGTGCGAACCAGGTTTGTGCATCGACTGCACCGGTAGTCGGCAGGTCATTGCGACGTTGATAGTCCGCAGCGGCCCGCGCTGTGCTGGCTCCAAATGAGCCAGAGGTCGGCGAGACCCCAAGCTTTGACTGCGCCGTTGATACCAGAGGACCTGCGCTCCCGCGCCAAAGTAGCTGGGCACTTCGCCACGCGCTTGGCAGCTGACGGGCAGGTGGACACGGGGAAGAATTCTTGCCGGCGCGTAATGTCGCCGGTTGCCCCTGGTAGGTCCGACACGGACCATAGTCCTCGCGCTTCACCCGACCTGTCCAGAAGGTCGTCTTCTTCCGGGCTCCATTCCACGTGAAAGAAAAGTGCACATGGTCGGTATGCGGGTTGCTATTGCCGAGCTTCCGCCATCCCTCGCTGGCCCGGTAGGCCGCCCAAATTCGGTGGTTATAGACGATGTACATAATCCCGAGCACTCGTGC
>JBLHZE010000061.1:0-9837 GCA_047631015.1 Actinomycetes bacterium | reverse complement strand
ACGAAGCCGCCGCTCGATGAAGCGACGGTAGTTTGCCTCGAGGAATCCGGTCGTAAACAGCACGAATGTGGGTGGCGCCACGCTTGCTTGCGTGCCGAAGAGGATGCGCGGCTGCTTACCTCCGCGGATAGGGTGTGGGTGGCCTGAGACGATCTCTTTGAGGAACTGGTTGAGGCGACCTGTCGAGACCCTTGTCTGCCACCCGCCAAGAGCCGCATCAAGAGCGACGGCGAGGCGATCAAGATGGCGACCAGTGGAGGCAGAGATGTTGACTCGCGGCGCCCAATCGACGTGATGCAGATCCCGGTCGTATTCCCGATCCAGCATGTAACGGCGGTCCTCATCCACCAGGTCCCACTTGTTCATGACCAAGACCAACGCGCGCCCCGAGTCGACAACCTTCGAGACAATTCGCACGTCTTGCTCGCTAAGTTCCTCACTGGCGTCAAATAATACGAGGCATACTTCAGAGCGCTCAAGCGCGCTCTGGGTACGCAGGCTCGCGTACCACTCCGGTCCGCTAGCCGTCTTCACTCTGCGGCGAATCCCAGCAGTATCGACAAATCGCCAGGTCTGGCCGGCGATCTCGACGAGCTCGTCCACCGGGTCAACGGTCGTGCCTGCAACAGAATCCACGACCGAGCGTTGGGAGCCGGACAGCTTATTAAGCAAACTCGACTTGCCAACGTTCGGTCGACCTAGCAAAGCCACGCGTGGGGGGCCGACCTCGTTGACTCTCCCCGACCCGTGCTCGGGAAACGCATTCACGAGAGCCTCGAGCAAATCACCGCTGCCGCGACCGTGTAGTGCCGAGACGCAGATCGGCTCGCCTGCTCCAAGCGACCAAAGAGCGGCCGCCTCACTCTCGAGCAGGGCAGAGTCAACTTTATTCGCCACCAACAACACGGGAGTACCGCTCTTGCGCAGCATCTTGACTGCCTCAGCGTCACCGTCGGTGACGCCAACGGTGGCATCGACAACGAGGATAACAACGTCGGCGTCCATCGCGGCGCGTCTTGCCTGCTCACTTACTTGTGAGGCCAATCCCTGTCCACGTAGATCCCAGCCGCCGGTGTCAACGACCCAGAACTTGGTCCCAGCCCATTCCGACTCGTAACGTACGCGGTCGCGAGTGACGCCGGGGATATCCTCTACGACCGCTTCACGTCGGCCCAGAATGCGATTCACCAACGTGGACTTCCCGACATTTGGACGTCCCACAATTGCTGCTACCGGCAGCATCTCTTCAGGTTCAACGACAATATCTTCCGCTGCCTCACTGGCGCCGAACTCGGCGCGCGCTGCCGCCTCCGCAGCTGCGGTCTCGTCTTGGTCGGCGTCGACGTCGAAAGTGACAAATGCCGCTTCGTCGTCGGCTAGATCGTCGGAACTCATGGACTAACTCCTTTTGCACCAATCGAGACGTCGTCGGTCGGAAGCTGGTAGCCAGTTAGCTCGAGCGCGTACTTCAAGTGATCAGCAAGCCGCTGGCGAATTGACTCGCCCATCGCCGCCAGCGTCGAGCGCGTGTCAATGTCGCCGTAGGCCGCAACCGTAAATGGTTCACCGAAAACTACCGTCAGTTTGGACCGTAACCTAGGGAGATCGTTCTTCCCCATTCCCGTTTTGCGGGTACCGAACATGGCGGTAGGCACAATTGGTGCGTTTGTGCGGCTATGTAGGTACGCCACACCGTGACGAACGCGCGCAAAATCACCGATACCACGGTGGGCCTCTGGGAAGATTCCTAGTCCGCCACCACGTTCGAGGACTCCCAAAGCCGATCGAACCGCTGCCCGATCCGGAGCCTCGTATTCGACCGGAATCTGACCCGACGCATGAAGGAGGCGATCGAAAGGGGGCTCAAAGAGTTCCGATTTCGCGACAACATTCAGCGGCCGCGGAGCCGCACTGAACAGCAGCCCACCGTCCAGGAGGCCAATGTGGTTGGACGCGACAATAACCCGCCCAGAGCGAGGCACATTCTGGTCACCGATCACCCGGATCCGGTAGAAACCGCGAAAGAGAAGTCGGCCAATGTTTCGCCCGTTCGCCGCACCCTTCGCGGAAGGGATTCGCACAGCGGCTGGACCGGCGCTGATCACTGGCTAATTCCCTCGGTCACGAGCCGCTCGACATCTGCCACTACCTGATCAAAACCAAGAGTGGTCGCGTCGATCACAACGGCGTCCTTCGCCTGTAACAGGGGTGATACCGCACGCGAGGAATCTGCCACGTCTCTGGCCGCTAGATCCGCGGCCGTCTGCCCAACCTGTGCGTGACGACCTTCCTCGTTGTCTTGTGCCGCCCGGCGCGCGGCGCGGGCCTCATTATCTGCGGTAAGGAAGATTTTCAGGTCGGCATCGGGCAGCACCGTCGTTCCGATGTCTCGACCCTCGACCACAATTCCGACACCTGACTCTTGGGCGGCAGCAACTTCGGCTCGCTGCGCTGCCACCATTGCATCCCGTACCTCTGGGACAGCGCTAACGGCACTGACGGCTGATGTCACGAACTGCTCGCGGATCTCACGCGACACGTCCGTACCGTTGACTACGATCAATGGACGCTGCGGGTCCGTACCGTTTTCAAGAACGACCTCTGGGATTCTTTGGCCAACTGTTCGCGCATCATTGACGTCAACATCGTTTCGTAGCAACCACCATGCGACCGCGCGGTACATCGCCCCGGTATCCAGATACCGGAAGCCGAACATGGTCGCAATCCCGCGCGACACACTCGACTTCCCGGAGCCCGACGGTCCGTCCACAGCCAAAACAAAGGCAGAGCGCCGCTGCAGTTCCTCAGACATAGGGGTCAGCCTAACGGGCGCCGGGACAGCGTGGTGGGCTGAGGCATCTGAACCGCTAGCCGCGGATGTGCCAGCCAGATTCCTGCAGGAGTGTGCGAAGGCGCGGACCGGCCGCTGGGTCAACGTCTAGCTCGATGATTGCGCGTTGCCGACCCACCGTATGTTCAATCCGAACGTCTTCGAGGTTCACCTCAGCCTCCCCCGCCGCAGCAAACAGCCGCGCCAGCTGACCCGGTTTGTCATCGACGACAACCGGGATAGAGTCATAGGAATGAGCTGCACCTCCGTGCTTATCCGGGAGTGTCGTGCGGCCCTGGTTACCTCGTTCCAAAACACTACGCACTGGGCCAATATCGGGCGGCAGGTCTCGGCGAAAGTCTGCCTCCGCAATCCGCTCAAGAGCCTTGGTGACCTGAACGAGCTCCTCTGTGACGCGGTTTAAGACGGTGAGAACATCGGGTGCATTACTCACCAGGATCTCCGCCCATAGGTCTGGGACGGAATCCGCCAACCGAGTGGCATCGCGCAACCCCTGGCCGGACACAGCGACGTCGCCGGGATCTGCATCGACGAGTTGCGCAGCCAGCAACGACGACAACAACTGGGGTACGTGCGAAGTGAGGGCAACCGCCCGGTCGTGTTCGGCTGGTGTCAGTGCCACAACCAGCGACCCGCATTGAGTCGCCAACCAACGCACTGCTCCCACCCGTTCGGCACCGTTAACCTCGGTAGGAGTGATCGCCCAAAGTCGGTCTTCAAACAGATCGGATCGACCTGACATCGGGCCGGCAATCTCGCGCCCGGCCATCGGGTGCCCGCCCACGAATCGATCAAGTTGATTCGGGGCTATTTCGGCGAGTCGGGACAACGGAAGCGACTTGACGCTCGCAACGTCAGTAACTGTGGCAGCGGGGAAACGTGTGAGGTACTCAGCGGCCACCACGGGTACAGACCGAGGTGGAACAGCGATCACGATGAGGGTCGGCTTAGCCTCGACGCCAAGCACCTGGCCAGCACCGCGCTCACTGGCGACCTGGCAGGTCTTAACATCGCGATCAGCAAGCCACACACGATTGTTGGCAGCTCTCAGAGCCAGACCGATAGACGTACCAATCAGCCCTGTGCCGACAACAAGAACTTCGCGGGTTGGCTCCTCGGTCATCGGTTGAGGTCTTCTCGCAGCACCTGAGCTCCGCGCAAGAACACATGCTCGACGTCCGCTCGTGATCGGTCTGTCTCAACAAGAACCATCACACGGACGACACGCGGCAGCGCACCTGACACACTAATCTCTTGGGCACACATCAGCGGGATATCCCGGAACCCGATCGTGCGCGCCGCTGACGCGGGAAATCCACACACCAGATCTGGAGTCGACGTGAAAAGAACACTGACAATGTCTTGTTCGCTGAGTCCATTTCGATCGACGATCGCGGTGAGCATCTCGGCGACAGCCTCTGTCATCTCCGCCTGATCGTCAGCCGTCAGACAGGTAGCGCCCCTAATCGCACGCACCGACACAGTTCTCCTCTTTTCCTCTCACCAGTACCCTGGGTGGGCCAGCGACCAGCCAATAGTGTCACGACCAGACGCAATCGGAACAGGAGATCTGGCTCTTTAGCGGCCACGGCGCTAGCTGGATTGCTGCTCCACGGAGTCGAACAGTGAGCTGACCTCCTCATCGGTTAGCTGTCGCATGGCACCCGCGACCAGACCAGCGACCTCGATCGGACCAAATCTTGTCCGGGTCAAGGTGAGAACCGGGAAACCGGCATTAGCTAGCAACCGCCTTACAACGTGCTTGCGACCCTCGTGAATCGTCAGCTCGATAATTGATTCACCCGCCCGGCTCGCTCGAAGGCGTGGTTTAGCTACCTCAACCACGCGATCATCGACCAAGACACCGTTGCCAATCCTGTGTACGTCAGTCGTGCGCAAGTCGCCTTGAACTGTCGCCACGTACGTCTTATTGACGCCGAATGATGGATGCGTCAGCAGATGACCAAGATCGCCATCGTTGGTGAGCAGCAGGAGCCCATCGGTATCCGAATCGAGGCGGCCGACATGGAACAAGCCCGTCCCGATCTTCGATAGCGGGGAATCGCTGAGCAGATCCCCGACGCAACGCCGACCTCGATCGTCTGACATTGCAGTCAGCACACCTATGGGCTTGTTTAACGCGATCACGACCGTCCCAGCCGGCGCAACGATGCGTTTGCCGTCGACCCGGATGACATCGTTCTGGGCATCTACGCGCATTCCTTGCGTCTCGACGAGGACACCAGCAACGCTAACCCTGCCCGTATCGATCAGCTCCTCACACTTGCGGCGACTCCCAAATCCGGCGGACGCTAGAACTTTCTGTAATCGGATGCCGGTGGGTTCCTCGCTAAGCAAGCGGCTCGATGAATTCATCAAGAACGGACATATCAGGCAGGTGGTCGGCAATCGGTGGAAGCTCGTCCAGCGACGTCAAGCCCAATCGCTCAAGGAAGTACTCGGTTGTGGTGTACAACACGGCTCCGGTGTGTGGATCAATATCGGCTTCAGCCACAAGCCCTCGAGTCATGAGCGTGCGCATCACACCATCGACGTTCACTCCCCTGATCGCTCCTATTCGGGCGCGACTTACGGGTTGTTTATAGGCGACGACCGCCATCGTCTCCAAGGCGGCTTGGCTCAGCTTCGCTGTTCGCCCGTCGGTTGCAAACTTTGTGACAACGTCAGCGCACTGGGCTGCGGAGAAGTAGCGCCACCCGTCTCCGAGACGACGCAGTTCGAACCCCCTGCCCTGCGCACGGTAGCTCGCCGAGAGGATCTGCAATGCATCCTCGACGTCGTCTGGGGGTTCTTCCACAAAGGTTGCGAGCTCAAGGGTCGAGATCGAAACCTCGCTGACCATCAGAAGCGCCTCGAGGGACGCCGGCAGCGCCGGGCGCGGGAGGGACTCAACCGGGAGGTGGCCGGCATTATCCTGCCGTTCGGAAAGCTGGTCACGCCCTTCAGTTACGTCGACGACACTCTGGGCATCGGCCGCAATCACAGGTCCACCGACACCGTCATCATCGAGTGCCTTCCCCGTATCGGGATCGAGCTGTTCGGTCTCATGTGACATCGGCTGAGATCTCCTTAGTCGAAAGGTCTTCTTCATCAAACTCGCTCGTAACGTCATCTAGAACAGACTCATCGGGGTTGCCTGTCCACCGGATGTGTAAATCACCCAGCGCGCCCGCTTGATCGAGTGCAATCCGACCCTGCCTGAAAAGCTCCAAGAGGCTCAGGAATCGGGCAACAATGACTGCAATCTCGGTCACGTCACTAACGAGACCTCGGAACGTCGCCGAACCGTCTCGTTCTAATCGGGCCGCAACCAACACTGTCTGCTCGACGACGCTGATAGCCGGGGCGTGGATGTGGTCGAGCGAGATCGTCGATGGCGCGGGTGGAACCAGGGCTGCCGATGCTAGTTCGGCGAGTTGATCTGGACTGATCGAGATAACGACCTCAGGAAGCAGACGCGCGAACTCTGGATCCAACCCGATGGACCTTGGAATTCGACCTGTGTTTTGAGTGATCCGGCGACCGAAAACAGCGGCCATCTCTTTGAATGCTCGATACTGCAGAAGCCGAGCGAATAGCAGATCGCGCGCCTCTAGTAGGGCAAGATCCTCTTCATCGTCAACTTCACCACGGGGAAGTAGTCGGGCAGCCTTGAGATCGAGCAACGTGGCAGCCACAACGAGAAAAGATGTCGCTTCGGCAAGGTCCCACCCAGCGTCCTGTTCGCGAATGTACGAGCAAAACTCATCGGTTACCCGACTAAGAGCTAGCTCAGTGACCTCAAGTTTGTGTTTGGCAATCAGGCCAAGTAGTACATCGAAGGGCCCCGCAAACTCCTCAAGATGCACCTCGAAACCACCCGTGCGTTCAACCGCCCGCTCATCGGTAGCCAGGGACACGGGAATAGCTGTGTTCGTCAGATCGATAACGCCGGTTTCCGTGCTCACGAAGCTACGGTAAGGGGAATTGACGGCTATCTAGGACAGGGCACGCGGGTGAGCGGTGACATATACCTCTCGGAGACGATCTATCGTGACCATTGTGTAGATCTGCGTTGTTGCGACGGATGCATGACCGAGCAGTTCTTGCACGACGCGCACGTCAGCGCCGCCGTCGAGCAAATGGGTTGCGAAGGAATGGCGCAAAGCATGTGGTGACACCGGTGTCGCAATTCCGGCAGCCTCGGCAGCCGCCCTAATGATGAGCCAGGAACTTTGCCGAGAGAGCCGTCTCCCTCGCTGATTGAGAAACAGAGCCGGAGTAGCTGACCCTGACACCCCGGCCGTCGCTAGTTCTGGACGGGACCTGACCGCGTAGGCATCCACGGCAGCCAGCGCATAACGTCCGACGGGAACAAGTCGCTGTCTCCCGCCTTTTCCGCGCACGACCACCATCCCGGACTGCCGATCTAGGTCGTCGATATCGAGGGCAAGCGCCTCACTGATACGAGCACCGGTTGCATAGAGGAACTCCAACAACGCACGATCTCGCAGGCCCCTAGCAGACTCAGTTGTAGGTGAGTCCAACATTGCCAACACCTGATCAACGCTGAGAGCTTTTGGAAGCCGACGCACCGGGACCTGTGGTTTCACTTCATGTGCCGGATCATCGGAGGTGATGTGCTCGGTGAGCATGAAGTGATGAAAGCTACGTACTGCACTGATGATTCGGCTCGCCGATGTTGGAGCCAACGGCTGAGAGCCGTTCGCTCCAACATCCGGTCGCATCAGAGACGCAGCGAACTCGGCTACGGCCGTCCTGTCGATATCAACGACATCATTAATTCCCGTCGTCCGACAATATGATTCGTAACGCAGCAGGTCTCGGCGATACGCCGCCACGGTATTGACAGCCAAACCTCGCTCGACCGCGATATGGCTCAGGTAGGCATCGATTTGAAGGGCGAGTGCGACGGGCTCACTCGCAGCTTCCCTCTGCTCGGCGTCCCGCGAACTAGTCTCGTGGCGCGACATCAGTTCGTACGCGTCCGGTAGCAAGGAGATGCTCGCGGGCCGGCCAATCGGCATCGCTAGGACGCAGATCGTCCCACCCGTCTGTTCGCGCGGCCAGGGCCGCCAAGATGCTCACGACAGTCGTCGGGTTTCCCAAGTCGCCAGCAAAGACCAATCCAGCCGCCTCATCGAGATCCACCCAACAACCGGGCATATCGTTTTCTTCAGCCTCGCCAGTCAACACACGACCACCCTCTCGCGCCTGGATATCGCGTGCCAAAAATACCCGGATTGTCTCGCTCAAACCGCCTGGTGACGTGAAGAAGTCAACGAGTACATGCCATTCACTAGCTTCCAGGCCTGCCTCTTCGGCCAATTCCCGCTTTGCTGTCTGAAGTGCACCCTCCCCGGAGACATCAAGAAGGCCTGCGGGCACCTCAAACATCATCATGCCAGCGGGGTGACGGTATTGGCGCAGTAGGTAGATTCGACTCTGGTCATCGATAGCAGCGATCGCCACGGCGCCGGTATGAACAACCAAGTCTCGGTCAACACTCTGGCCATCAATCTCGACAGTATCGGTCCGCACATTCCATACGTGACCCACAAACCGTTCGGTGGAATTCACGACCGGATAGTCCAGTGGCTCGTCGCGTACGGCACCGGTCCACATGCCACCGGGGTGCGGACTGTTGGTCACGTAAGCGCTGCCGAGGATCGCACAGATTCGCTAGAAAACTCGACTTCTTGATCATGGACGCCTCGATCCAATGCTGCCCGGACTAGTCCGACGAAAAGTGGATGCGGCCGAGTTGGTCGCGACAGAAACTCGGGATGGGCCTGAGTCGCGACATAGTAAGGGTGGACGTCCGCTGGCAACTCAATGAACTCGACGAGATCAGCATCAGCTGCGCGACCCGATACCACCAAGCCGGCGGACTCTAGGGCTGGTAGATACGTGTTGTTCACCTCGAAGCGGTGCCGATGACGCTCTTTGACGGATGTCTTTGCATACGTCTGCTCAACCACGGATCCAGGAGTGAGTGCTGCCTCCCAAAGACCAAGCCGCATTGTTCCGCCCATATCGCGGTCACCGGAGATAACGTCGCGCTGTTCTTCCATCGTCGCTACCACGGGATATCTTGTGTCGGCATCAAACTCGGTGGAGTTCGCCTCTATCTCGCCAAGGACATTACGCGCGAATTCCACCACCATGCACTGAAGTCCCAAACACAAACCGAGGGTGGGCACTTTGTTCTCGCGGGCATAGCGCAGCGCACCGAGTTTGCCGTCTATGCCGCGGACTCCGAATCCACCTGGGACGCAAATCGCATCGACATCTCCGAGTTCAGCCTGCGCACCGGCGGGAGTCACACACGAATCCGAGGCAACCCACTTGAGGGTCACTCCACAATCGTTGGCAAAACCCCCCGCGCGCAATGCCTCAGACACCGACAGATAAGCATCGGGGAGGTCAACGTACTTGCCAACGAGTCCCACGGTGATCCGGTGTTTCGGATGGTGAACGCGTCGCAGCAAGTCGTCCCACTCTGTCCAGTTCACATCTCGGAATGGCAACCCGAGTGTTCGAACGACATACGCGTCCAGACCCTCGGTATGTAGCACCTTCGGAATATCGTAAATGCTCACAGCATCGACCGCGGCTACGACGGCCTCGGTTTCGACGTCGCACATCAATGAGACTTTCCGCTTGATACCGGCGGGTACTTCGCGATTTGCGCGCAACACCAGAGCATCGGGTTGGATACCGATACTGCGTAGCGCGGCAACTGAGTGTTGAGTCGGTTTGGTCTTCAGCTCGCCGGCCGGGCCGATATAGGGCAACAGTGAAACGTGGAGGAAGAAGACATTGGTGCGGCCGACTTCATGGCGAACCTGACGGACCGCCTCAAGAAAAGGTAGTGACTCGATATCCCCGACAGTGCCACCTACCTCGGTGATCACGACGTCAATATCAGGACCAGCCATCTGCAAAATTCTTGACTTGATCTC
>JBLHZE010000060.1:0-9890 GCA_047631015.1 Actinomycetes bacterium | reverse complement strand
AAGGTCGTTGGACAAGCATTGCTGCCATCGAAGAAGGCGTACCGGCGTCCGTCCTGACATCGGCACTGTATTCCCGGTTTAGTTCACAGGGTCATAACCTATTCGCTGACAAAGTTCAGTCTGCGATGCGCAAGCAGTTCGGTGGCCACGACGAGAAGAAGGACTAATCTCTTTACGCTCACACCACCAGCGAGAGCCGCTCAGCCGGATTCGATCAGAGTCACGGCTCGGCGGCTTTTGCTGTCTACAGTGCAACGCCAAGTAAGGCATCGACAGCCCGGGAGATAACCCCCGGGCCAGAGTCATCCTCCCCACCGCGAAGCCGCTGCTCCTGTGCCCAGGAGTCGACCACTGCTAGCGCGCGTTTGGTATCTAAATCATCGGCTAGCGCTCGACGCATTTCCTCGAGGGTGCTTGTCGCCGACGGGCCAGTGGGCGGAGATACGGCGGCCCGCCACGCCGCCAGTCGGTTTGTAGCTTTAGCAATGTCCGCGTTCGTCCACGTCCAATCCCGACGATATGGGTGATCAAGAATTGCAAGTCGGATTGCCATCGCGTCGACGCCGGCCTCGAGTAGCTTTGAGACGAAGACCAGGTTGCCCAGCGACTTGCTCATCTTTTGGCCGTCGAGTCCTACCATTGCGGTGTGAACGTAGTGCCGCGCATATGGCCACGAACTCGTCGCAAGCTGTGCCTGTGATGCCCCCATCTCATGGTGGGGAAAAACGAGATCGGATCCACCGCCCTGTACGTCGAAGGACATTCCTAGCTTTTCCAGTGCGATCGCGACACATTCGATATGCCATCCGGGCCGACCCGGACCAAACGGGGATTCCCAGCTCGGCTCGCCCGGTCGAGCAGCGCGCCACACAAGTGCATCCAACGGGTTCTCTTTACCCTCACGCGCTGGATCACCCCCGCGCTCAGAAAAAAGTTTCAGCTGCTCGTCGGCACTTAGGTGGCCAACTTGACCGAAACGCTGGTCGTTGTGAACTCGGAAGTAAAGGTCCCCGTCGATTTGGTAGATCGCACCTGCGGCTTCAAGTTTGGTGATCTGCTCTGTGACGCAATCAATAGATTCAACTACCCCGATGTAATCGTCCGGAGGAATAAGCCGCAGGGCCGTCATGTCGTCTCGGAATAGCCGGGTCTGCCCCTCGGCAAGGTCTTGCCACGTCTGACCTGTTTCTTTGGCTCGCTCTAAAAGTGGGTCATCGACATCAGTCACGTTCTGCACGTAGTGGACTTTCGTGCCTTGGTCTATCCATTGTCGAATCAGAATATCGAATGCTAGGTACGTAGAGGCGTGCCCAATATGAGTCGCATCATAGGGAGTAATGCCACACACGTAGATCCGCGCAGTCTCGCCGAGCGCAAGCGGGCGCACCTCGTTTGTCGCGGTATCAAAAAGTCGTAATGGGTAACCGCGACCCGGAATCACGGGAATCGACACGCGTGGCCATGACTGCACGCGCCGACCCTATCTCCTCGCTTACTAAAAGACTGGCCACGGCACCGCGGGACCGTCATTGGTCGGGCCAGGGAATGCCCCGGCGTGCAGCAATGCCTCGGCACGAACGAATGTGGCGTCGACTTCAGCTGCGCGCAAATGCTCAGCCAGCGCGGCGCCATGAGCAGCTGAATCGGCAATGAAGTCAGCGAGATCAGCGCGCAGCCAATCCGGGAGCTCTTCGCCGGCGAATCCCCACAAAACTGTCCGGAGTTTGGGCTCGGTATGAAACGTTAAACCATGATCGATCGCCCAGAGGTGCGGCCTGGCGGCCTCGGTAGTGACCAGCAGATGGCCGGCTTTCCGGTCCGCATTGTTTGAGATGATGTCGAATACTGCAAGGCGGCGCAACGCGTCGTCATCGCTGTGGGCAAAGACAACGCGACGATCATGTTGGTCTCGACCTTCCAGAATGTGATGCCAGGTCGCAGGCACGTTATCAATGGAGAACAGATCCACATAGGAATCAGTCTGTTCAGTGTCGATCCACACTTGGCACATCCCCGGGCCCGCGGGTCCCTGCTCGCGCCAGACCGTCAGCGGGACGAGCTGCCAAGTAAGAGCGTGCGCGAGGGTAGATGCGGCCACCTCGCGGCGCGCCAGGGCTGTGTCTGGGAAGTCCCAAAGTGCACGCTCTCCCGCAGCAGGTTTGTAAACGGCCACGAGAGGCTCTGCGGTCTGCGGATTGTCGATCTGCACAACGAGTGCGTTGTTGCTTGAGTCGACGAGCCGCCCATGGATGCTCAGCTCGGCATCGCTCAGTAGCGAAGCAATATCAACGTCGGTAGCCATTGGCCCGGGGGCATATATGCCCGCTGGGATCCAGCGGGAGGTGGCAGAACGGACAAGGAGGCCGACCTGCGGCGACTACCCGCTGCGCTCGGTTAGCGAACGCGCGCGCAGCGGACGCTGAGACTCGTACGCGCAAACAATCGGGTGCATCGGGATCGGAGTCATCCTCTAAGTCCGGGATATCATCGGTGCCGCCACCGTGAGCTTCGATGATGACCCGCTCGGTTTCAGCATTCCACCCAAGGCCAAGCGCACCGACCCGGAAGTCCTCAGTAATCGGCACTTCTAGCGGGTCGGAGTCTTCAATCGCTTCCATTGCGGTCATCCCCAGAACGTCGGGGTGGCGCCGGGATACCTCATCGAGAAGTTCGAGGATCTTCTCCGCGAGAAGTTCAGTTTGCTCCTTCTCTAAAGCCACCGCAGTTACGCGCAACCCATCGCGCGCCTGCAGGTAGAACACGCGATCACCGGGCTCACCGACGGTTCCGGTGACAAAACGCTCAGGTGGGTCGAAGAGATAGACATTGCGCGGCATGCTCTCCACCCTACTTTTCCTTCCGCGGTGGTCCTGCTCCCCCACCAACAACAGCATCGGAACCGCTCACAGCGCCGATCGACGACAGGGAATCCGCGGTGCCGTTGACCAGTTCGACGAAGGGACGCATGGGCGTGTAGTTGACGATCGATAAAGATGCCGGCTCGACCACCAGCCGTTGGAACATATCGAGGTGCATTCCCAATGCGTCGGCCAACACGGACTTGATGATGTCCCCGTGGGAAACAATCACGACGACCGCGGACTCGCTTGCTTGTTCCGCGCCGGTCAGTGCCCATGCGCGGCATGCAGCGATTGATCGCGCTGCAGCATCCAGCATCGATTCCCCGCCGGGGAATGTGACTGCGGATGGATGATTTTGAACAACAGGCCACAGGGGGTCTTTGGACAGTTTCTTGAGCTTCTTTCCACTCCACCGGCCATAGTCGCACTCGACCACCCCTGCCTCGCGGCGTACTTTAGGTTTCCCTGGACCCGTCTGGGCCCTTGCGATGATCTTCGCGGTCTCAATCGTCCGTTGGAGTGGACTAGATACCAGATGGGTGATCCGCACCGAAGCAAGTCGTTCGGCGAGATCGGACACCTGGCTAATCCCAACTTTGTCGAGAGCAACGCCAGGAGATCGGCCCGCTAGTGTGCCCTGCGCATTAGAGGTGCTTCTGCCGTGCCGCACTAGTAACACTCGAGTCATGTAGCCCACGATAGGCCGCTCGTTGCGAGGTATCCCGATCGGTGTGCGTTACTAAACGCATGGCGGTCTCACCGGGAACAGTGGCGCTACATGCTGCTCACGCAGCCATCGACATCCAGCCCGACGGCGAGATCGTCACTACCTCGCTTACGTTCGTGGCCACCTCGTCCACGGCTCGAATACCCAGGCCATCCGGCTGACCCAGACGAGCTTCGCGCAATAGCTACGCATCACGGGCTGCCCTCGTTGAGGATGCGGTCCACTCCGGGGACTTGTCTGGCCTGCTGGGCGCGCGTCGGTGACTACTGACCCAAAACTTGTTCCATTTCCCCGACCGTTTTCTCGCAGAGCTGGTAGGCCTCCGGTAGGTCCCCACTTTTTGCCGCCGTGGCCGCTGCTTGCGCTCGCGCGCCCCATCGCTGTTTATCCTCAGGAGTCATCCCACCCGCAAGCGTCAAGTCCTTGACAAGTTCGCCGTAACGTCTCGCGCAACTCGCATAGCCCGCGGCACTCGGGGAGCCGCTGATTACAGAAGGCGCCGAGCTTGCCGAACCGGGAACTTGCTCAGGGGGCGGGGAACTTGAGCCGCAAGCGGACAGGCCGACGACTGCCGCCGACATCCCCGCGATCAGGTATTTTCGAATCATTATCTAAGTGAACCGTTATCCAGCCTCAAAATCATATCTACTCACCCGAACGCGACGACTTTAGGTGGATTTCACCTACATGGGTCAAACGATTTATCGCGGTGCACCGCCGCCGCCCGACGCGACCACAAACCCCTGTCGCCCCTGTCGGATCCGTTCGAGTTTTGTCCATTGCCGACATGCAGCAATTGTCGCAGTAGCGGTGGTTCACCCATTCGGATGTACAACGTGCGTGCACCTCAGGGCAGGTCCATACACGAGCCGCAGTGGCATAGCGGGTGGCCGGAGTTCGTGCACCTAGACGAGACAGCATCTATGACCATGGGTAAGGTAAGGCTTACCTAACTAATATCGCGAGCTAGCCAATGCTCGGCCTGGCTCCATCGCTGAAGGGAACCACCTTAATGCTGTCAAACAAACTCTCACAGATGCTCAATGAGCAAATCACTAGTGAACTTGAAGCTTCTCAGATCTACTTGCAGATGAGTCTGGTGTGCGAGTCGCTAGGGCTAGCAGGTGCCGGGGCATTTTTCCGATCGCACGTCTCGGAAGAGATCAGTCATCGAGACAAGCTTGTTGACTACATGGTTGAATCCGACGCTGTTGTCAGTCTGCAGTCGATCGATGCGCCCAAAGCTGACTGGGTAAACCTAGTAGAGATGCTGAGTAGCGCCTACAAGCATGAACAACGCGTAACAGATCAGATCCATCGGCTGGCTCGCGCAGCTTTAGATGAAGACGATTTCAGCACCTTCAACATGTTGCAGTGGTTTGTAGCCGAGCAACGTGAGGAAATGATGCTATTCCGTGATGTCACCGAATATGTTCGCGTTACCGGTTTCACCGGGGAGTCTGGCGACCAAATGGTGAACATGGATCGCTACTTGGCTGAGCGTGCCAAAGAGGAGTGCTGATGGCCCAGCTCAAGGAAGCACCAACGTTGGATTGCCTTCCTATCGGCTCCGCCACTCGGGTGCTGACGATCGAAGGGGGTACGACCGACCCGGTGGGGAGTCGGCTGACTGATCTTGGCTTTATCGCGGGAACGCCGATCAAAGTTGTACGGCGCGCGCCTCTCGGAGACCCCACCGTGCTCGAACTACGGGGCTACCAGATGTGTCTGCGGCGAGCGGAAATGCAACGGATATTGGTTGAGCAGGTGAGGGATTAGATGTCCTGCCACGCGCCGAGCCATGCCGTGGACTGCGGTGGAGAGCACGACATACGAATCGCTTTGATTGGGAGTCCCAACGCTGGAAAGACCACGATCTTCAATGGACTCACCGGGTTTCACGCCAAAACGGGGAACTATCCGGGCGTAACCGTTACCCGCAGCCTCGGTGAAGTCAAAGTGGGTGACGAGCGCGTTGTCATCGAAGACCTGCCAGGGACTTACAGCCTGAACCCGGTGAGTCCTGACGAGCAGGTGGTGCTGGACGCGCTAAACGGCGACATTGGCGACGAAGACCCCCCGCAGGCGCTCATCGTGGTAGTCGATGCAACGACGGTGCAACGTTCTCTGCTGCTCGTGGCTCAAGTTCTCGAACTCCGCAAACCGACACTCGTCGTTGTCACAATGATCGACGAACTTGCCGACCGAGGCGGACGACTGGATCTCGATCGGCTGCAAGCTTCTCTGGGGACCCCTGTCATTGGCGTGGTTGGCACTAAGAAAATAGGCCTCCCACAAATACGAGACATGCTGCCGAGCGCCGCCGAGTGGCCCACTCCAGTGCTACCACCCCCGGCTGATCCGGTCGAACGATCGGAATGGATCTCGTCGATTCTTGAATCGGTTCTTCACGAGCAGCCCGAGGGTCACCGGGGAAGCGCGCGAATTGATGCGGTACTCATGCACCCGATACTGGGCGTCGCTGTGTTCCTCGGGGTGATGTTCGTTTTCTTCCAAGTCATCTTCTCGTGGGCGGTGCCGCTGCAGAACGCCGTCTCTTCATTCTTCGACTGGCTAGGCGTACTCGTTCAAGATTTCGTCCCCTGGGCGCCCGTAGCAGCATTTCTAAGCGATGGTGTTATTGCCGGGGTGGGAACAGTCCTACAGTTCTTGCCGCAGATCATTTTGCTTTTCCTACTCATCTCGTTCCTGGAGAACGTTGGCTACATGTCGCGCGCCGCACTCCTGATGGATCGAGTGATGGGCAAGTTCGGCTTGGAGGGACGCGCGTTTGTTTCGCTGCTGTCCTCCTACGCTTGTGCTGTGCCTGGAATCATGAGCACTCGCACGATTCCATCGTCCAAAGATCGAATTGCAACAATCATGGTCGCCCCCCTAATGACCTGTTCTGCCCGGCTACCCGTCTACACGCTATTGATCGCAGCCTTTGTTCCCGCGATCAGCATTGCTGGACCGATCGGGCTGCAGGGGACGGTCCTGTTCGGGCTATACATGCTGGGCACCTTCAGCGCGATTCTCGGCGCTGCTCTGCTGAAACGTACGAAACTCAAGGGTGAAACGCTCCCCTTTTACATGGAGATGCCGCCGTACCGCGTGCCGGGAATCAAAGTGGTTGCCATTCAGTGCTGGGACTCGTCGAAGTATTTTATTCGCAAAGCGGGAACAATCATCCTGGGTACTTCTATCCTTCTATGGATCTTGCTCCACGTTCCTCTGGTCACACCGCCCCCAGAGTTGGACCAGGCAGGCCAAACCCAATATCAACTAGAAAAAAGCGTGGCCGGAAGTATTGGTCGCGGCGTGGAACCCGTGTTTAATCCTTTAGGTTTCACCTGGGAGATCAATGTTGCCATCATCGCGTCACTCTCGGCTCGTGAAGTATTCGTTTCGACACTCGGCCAAATCAGCGCGGCGGAATCGGACACTGACGTCGGAGTTACGACCGCCCTCGAACAACAGACTCGGGTCGATGGAACACCGGTATTTAACGGACCGACGGTAGCCGCGATACTCCTATTTTTTGTATACGCACTCCAATGCATGTCAACCGTTGCCGTCATGCGCCGCGAAACCGGAAAATGGCGATGGCCAGTAGCCGCCTTTATCACCTATTTCGCACTCGCTTGGATGGCCGCGTTCATCGGAAATCGCGTTGTTACGGCCATCACCAGCGGATAGCTAGTGCATACCGAAACGACAGACGACCTAAACGCATTGACATGGGTACGCCATGGCGAGGACATCACGGGTTTCTACGACACTCGCCGAGTCGAGGGAAACGGCCCGATTCCCTCGGGAATCAAGATTCTTGCCGCTATACCCGGTGTTGACCGAATCGAGGTCTCTCCTGGTCGAATCACCGCTACCAAGAATCAAACGGCACCTTGGCCGGAGACTGCGGCCAAGGTGACGACGGCTATCAAGGCTCTGGTCGTATGTGGGGATCTCCAGCTAGCTAAACATGTCGATTCCGATGCCACGCTAAGAAACGCAGTCAACCAACTACTGGACGGCGAGGTGAGCGAATTCGCCAAGTCTCATGGTGGCCGCATCACGATCGCCGACGTGCACGACCAAACCGTCACCATCATGATGGACGGCGCGTGCCATAACTGCCCAGCCACCCGCCGGACGCTGCAGCAACGAATTCTAAAACCCCTCACTCCCTACTTCCCAGATATCAAGATAATTGAAGCAGGCAAACCCGACCGAGAAAGCTCGCGGACAACACTGCCCTTCCCCAAATTGTACCGACGCAACTAAGGACGACAGCGGTGTTTGGTCGAGTCTCTGACGCGCTTCTCTTATTTCGAGCCCCCGTGCGACGAGTTCGCTTCCAGCGTTACATCGTGGCTGTTGAGCCTTTTCACCGTGAGGAAGAGCCATGACGAGTCAGGCTCGGCTACGCGGGCGTCCTCGGCCGGGGCTCCGCTTTCTGCTGAGCTTCGTGCTCGGTCGCGTCAGTTTCGACGGAAGGCGGAACAGCTAGAACCTCGATAATAAACAGCACGACCAGCAGGCCGAGTGTGGCCCACAAGACCAGCGCGGGTGAGGAGTACTCCGGCGCGAGCACAACCACAATGGCTATCACTACAGACACAACGCGAGCCGCAGTGCCATAGCGGGCAGCTTGAGGTTGGATTCGGTCCATCGGCACACCCAACTGGGCCAAGCCCTCGCTAGATTTTCTAGCGACTGTGATGGCGAAGCCGCGCAAGCCGGTTGCAGCGCGGCTCGGGCCGATCAGGATGGCTGCGAGGCCAATTACAAGACCAGCCACGGCTGTCGCGCGCAAGCTCTCGTACAGGAACCGCGTGACCGTATCCCAGATGATTCCTGCCGCTTCTCTATTGGCCTCGGGAGGTAACGCAAGCAGATATCCATTGCGCGCTATGGCGAGTCCAAAGCTCAACGTCGCCATGGTGACAAGGACGCCAAACCCAAATCCGATTACAGCGGTCCGGCGACGGTTCGCCACTAGGATCCCAGCGAGCGCCAAAAAGATCGCAACGGCTGGCAGCCAGAGACCGAAAGTATTGGCTATTGAGTAGTAGGTCTGCAGGGTTCCCAGATTATCGGATTGGTAGAGCACGAAGGTGGCCGAAACAGCGGGGATGTTGGTGGCCAGATTGAAGCCTCCTTCGGTCAAGGCTTTTTTGACTTGTTCGACGGCAAAGCCAACGTTAACTGTGATCTTGCCATCGTCGGTCTGTAGGGCGCCGGACTGATCGCCAGAAAGCAGCTTCACGATTTGCGCGTGAGCTACTCGATTCGCCTCAGCCCAAGCATTTGCGAACGCCTCAGACTGCACGACCGAAGTCACCTGATTCTTGGTAAAGCTCTGGATGCCTGATTTGAGCGGGCCTGCTAGCGCAGATAAGAGCGCTTGTTGCCTCTCCGGTAGATCGGCTGTCTTGCCGATGGCGGCCACCGCCGTGTCAGAAATCTCGTCAAGATTGATGTACTGGAAGATCTCTTCGGTCAGTCGGTTTGCGACCGCTGCTTGAATCGCAGGGTCTTTGGCCAACGGCGCCACTGTGCTCACATAGCGGTCGGTGTCACTTATTTGACTTACGGCAAAGGTCGTGACGACAGCCGGCGGGGCAAGTACGGCCGCCATGAAGATTAGGATGAAGGAAGCCAACGTCCGACCACCACGGCGAAAGTTCCGCGGAGCTTGAGGAGAGCTGCCAATAATCTCAGTCGGGTGGCTGGCCCGCTCGGCGTTTAGCTGCATCTGAAGGGCAGCCACCTCGTCCTGCAACCGCTTCAGCTCGCTGGTGTCCTCGACGGGTGCCTTAGAACGCTCGTCACCGGGTGGTTGACTCATCGAAACTCCTCTTCACAAAATGGCTGACTGTAATGGAAAACCTCCATCACAGCGCCACGTATGGCCTAGACCTGTTGCCCGTCCCGCAGCGTAGTGGGTTCATACGGCCGATGTTCGGTTTACGCCTCTGTGTCGACCTCGGGTGAGACAAGCTGGAACGTCTCTTCCGAGACCAAACCCAATCAAAGGGAATCACCGACTCTGAGATTCGCTGCTTTACCGCCGAGATCCTCAACGTCAGGCGGTACACACCAAGGGCTGTTAGGGGTATTTGCCGGGATGATCAGGCGAAGTTTGTGACGATGGCCAGCGTGATGGCCAGGGTCGCCACAGAGACGGCAATCATGCGAATCTTCAGGGCCCGTGAGGCACCCGGCATATCCATCGCCTCGGATTGCGTAGGAACCGTTGGTGCTGTCGACGAGTTTCAGCCTGCCTCGAGCCCATCGCT
>JBLHZE010000059.1:0-9980 GCA_047631015.1 Actinomycetes bacterium | reverse complement strand
CCTACGCCGTCTGGCCCGACCTTGAAGCGCTGATGCGTGAGCACTCGGTTCCGCAGTTCACTGTTGACGCCCACCGAGCGGTCGGGGACTTCGATGTCTTTGGTTTGTCCTTCTCCACCGAGTTGGGCTATACGAATATGCTGACGGCCCTGGACCTCGCCGGGATCTCGTTGCTGGCCCAAGATCGAGACGACGACTCGCCAATTGTCATTGCCGGAGGGCACGCCGCATTTAATCCAGAGCCTATCTCCCGGTTTATCGACGCTGCGGTACTCGGCGATGGGGAGCAAGCCGCCCTGGACATCACCGACTGTATTGCGCAGTGGAAAGCTGAGGGATCACCGGACGGGCGGAAGGAACTGCTTGTACGGCTCGCAACAATCGAGGGTGTGTATGTTCCCTCGTTCTACGACGTAGATTATTTACCGGACGGGCGGATTCACCGCGTCACTCCGAATTCCCACGGTGACGCGCCGTGGCGAGTCGCTAAACGAACGGTGATGGATCTAGATGAGTGGCCCTACCCCAAAGCGCCGCTCGTCCCGTTAGCCGAGACGGTCCATGAGCGGTCATCGGTCGAAATATTCCGGGGATGTACCCGCGGGTGTCGTTTCTGCCAGGCTGGGATGATCACGCGCCCGGTTCGCGAACGGTCGATTGACAGCATCGGTCAGATAATTGCCTCTGGACTTGAGAAGACCGGCTTCGACGAGGTCGGATTGTTGAGTCTGTCCAGCGCCGATCATTCCGAGATCGGTCCGCTCGCTAAACAGCTAGCGGATCGTTACGAGGGGACAAACACCTCGCTATCGCTGCCGTCCACTCGGGTCGATGCCTTCAACGTGACTCTGGCCAACGAGCTCACACGTAACGGTCGCCGCTCCGGGTTAACGTTCGCACCCGAAGGTGGGAGCGAGCGCATCCGCCGTGTCATCAACAAGACCGTGAGCAAAGACGATTTGATCCGGACTGTGAGGACTGCCTACGAGGCTGGATGGCGCCAGGTCAAGCTCTACTTCATGTGTGGACTTCCAACTGAGACCGACGAAGACGTCCTAGAGATTGCCGACCTCGCCCGGGAGGTTATCCGCTCGGGTCGCGAGGCTAGCGGGCGTCGGGATATTCGCTGCACGGTATCGATCGGCGGCTTCGTTCCGAAACCTCATACTCCGTTCCAGTGGGCAGCCCAACTCGGCTGGGAAGAGACTGATGCTCGCCTCTTGAAGCTGCGCAATGCCATCCGTAATGACAAAGAGGTTGGTAAGGCCATCGGCTTCCGGTATCACGACGGACGCCCGGGCGTCGTCGAAGGATTACTCTCACGCGGTGATCGGCGAACCGGCCTGCTGATAGAGCAGGTGTGGCGCGACGGGGCCCGTTTCGATGGGTGGAGTGAGCACTTCTCATTCGAGCTGTGGATGGCTGCTGCGACGAAAGCATTCGCTGATGAGCCCGTCGATGTGCAGTGGTACACGACCCGTGAGCGAGAGGAATCTGAAGTCCTGCCTTGGGATCACCTGGACTCCGGACTGGACCGCGATTGGTTGTGGGAGGACTGGCAAGACGCCTTGAACGAGACCGAAGTCGACGACTGTCGGTGGACACCTTGCTTCGATTGCGGCGTCTGTGACCAGCTCGGTACGGAAATCCAGGTCGGACCGACAGGACGCCAGCTGCTCCCCATTACGGTTATTCCGTAGTGGCACAGCAGTCACGCGATCCGGGTCGAGAGTACATAGCTCCTGTTGCGAAAGTCCGGATCCAGTACGCAAAACGTGGCCGTCTGCGGTTCTCCAGTCACCGAGACTTCCAGAGGGCGTTTGAACGTGCACTTCGCCGGGCCAACGTGCCGATGGCCTACTCCGCCGGATTTCGGCCCCACCCCAAGATTTCTTATGCGAATGCCGCACCGACTGGGGTGGCGAGTGAAGCGGAATACATCGAGATCGGGTTAGCCGCGCCGCGAGATGTCGACGAGTTACGGGTCGAGCTTAATGACGCGATGCCACCCGGTCTCGACATCGTCGATGCGGTCCTGGCCGAATCCGGTGAACTCGTAAGTCGACTTGAAGGAAGTGTATGGCAGTTCATTTTCCCTGACGTTGCAGGCGAAACTCTGCAAGGCGCCGTCGACCAGCTCCTTGCCTGTGATGTCGTTGAGGTCGAGCGTCGGACCAAGGGTGGGATTAAGAAGTTTGATGCTCGCGGACCTTTGCTCCAAGTTGACGTCACGTTCGACCCCGCACAGGACGAACAGTGTGCGATACTCACATTGGTCGCACAGCACGGAACCCCGTCTGTTCGGCCCGACGATGTCCTCGCCGCCTTGCGGCAAGTCGCCGACCTCGTGCCGCCGGTACCCGTTCAGGTAACTCGGCTGGCACAGGGGCAACTTGCTGTGGACGCTCGGACGGTCAGCGACCCATTGGAGCTCGATCGCGCTGGGTCCGACTCGAAGAGTTTGGATACAAGTACGACCGCGTCACAGTCTTAGGGCGCCGCTTGGCCACTCGTCGGCACGATACGTCAACGTGGGCGTGCAGCTAACCAACGCTGCACCGTGAAAGCTACGTTCGTACCGTGTAGGTCAACCCAGGCTTTCGCGCCGAGTGCCACCTTTTTGGGTGGGACCCGGCGCCGACGATAGGCCCAACACGGGCGTGGCGACGAGCAGATTCACTCAGTCGCTGCCGCGCACCGCAAAGGCCGGACACGGAGCATCACGTGCTCGATGAAGACACAGACAACACAGACAACACAGACAACACAGACAACACAGACAACACAGACAACACAGACAACACAGGAGCGGCGTCCGGGACGCCCCCTAAGCGCCGGCGACGGGCAGCTTCTCGGCCAGCTGGAGCGCCAGCTGAGCTCAAGGCCGCATTCAGTGCGCCCAAGCCCGAGAGTGCGCAGGAACCGCAGACCAAGGCCACGTCGCAATCCGACGCGTCAGACTCGAATACATCGGATGCAGCTAAGCCAAAGGCAGCAAAACCTAAGGGGGCAAAGCCGAAAGCGGCTAAGCCAGCGACTGCGGCCGCACTGTTCCAACCCCCACCTGAGGTACCTGCCCTTCCCGCAAACTATCGGCGCGCACCCGCCGATCAAGATTCAGCTGGCAGCAATACTGGCGGGCAGTCTGACGGTGGCACATCCAGTGCGAATGACGTTGCTGGGTCAGAGGGCAGTAGAGACGACGAGAACGCCGCGGGTAGGTCATCAGATGACGGAGACGATTCTGACGCGGGTTCAGATGGGGCACCTAAACGCCGCCGTCGCCGCGGGGGGCGTCGTAGGAAGAAGCCAGCAGGTGAAGGCGACGCCAGCGGCTCAAACTCGGCACACAGTGATTCGGGCAGCGCAGATGCCGCAGGTTCCTCCGAAAATGACGGTTCCGACACGGGCAGTAACGACTCGAGCGACAATAACGACGACGATTCTGGATCTGAGTCGTCGAATACACGTCGCCGCCGCCGTCGTCGTCGTGGTGCCGGATCAGGTGGCGCTGGAGACGACGATCCGCCCAACACCGTCACGCATGTACGACAGGGTCGGGACGCGAATGACCAGGTCACGAGTGTCCGTGGTTCAACCCGACTCGAGGCCAAGAAGCAACGCCGTCGAGAGGGTCGAGAGGCTGGCCGTCGCCGCGCTCCCATCCTGACCGAAGCTGAGTTTCTGGCAAGGCGCGAGAGTGTCGAACGTGTCATGGTGGTTCGCCAGCAAGAGCAGCGCACACAAATCGCGGTTTTGGAAGATAACGTCCTGGCAGAGCACTACGTCAATCGATCAGCGTCTACGTCGATGGTCGGAAACGTCTATCTCGGGCGGGTTCAGAATGTCCTTCCCTCAATGGAGGCGGCATTCGTTGATATTGGCCGGGGTCGCAACGCGGTGCTGTACGCAGGTGAAGTCAACTGGGATGCAGCTGGATTGGGTGGTCAACCCAAACGGATTGAACTCGCGCTGAAGTCTGGCGACCCAGTTTTGGTGCAGGTTTCAAAGGATCCCGTCGGTAATAAGGGTGCCCGTCTGACAAGTCAGATTTCGCTCCCTGGTCGGTACCTTGTGTACGTCCCGGGCGGGTCTATGACGGGTATTAGTCGCCGTCTGCCAGACAAGGAACGTAGTCGCCTGAAGCGGCTCCTGAAGGAAGCACTACCCAGGGGTTCAGGAGTGATTGTCCGCACGGCGGCAGAAGGCGCCACCGAGGAGCAGATTAATCACGACATAGCGCGACTGACCGCGCAGTGGGAGACTTTGCAAACCAAGATCGACAAAGTCAAGGCTCCGGAACTACTCCATGGCGAGCCCGATCTGGCCACTCGCGTTGTCCGTGACAGTTTCAATGAGGATTTCGCATCACTGATTGTCTCTGGCGAGAGCGCAACATCGACGATCGAGGAGTACGTCACCTCAGTCGCTCCCGATCTGTCCGACCGGGTAAGGCGTTGGAGCAAGAACGAGGATGTCTTCAAAGCACACCGGATTGACGAGCAGCTAGCCAAGGCACTCGACCGCAAGGTCTGGCTCCCAAGTGGTGGGTCTCTTGTTATCGATCACACCGAGGCAATGACTGTTGTCGATGTCAATACGGGCAAGTTCACCGGACAAGGCGGCAACCTCGAAGAGACTGTCACGCGCAACAACTTAGAAGCGGCCGAGGAAGTGGTTCGCCAACTGCGGTTGCGCGACGTTGGTGGAATTATCGTGATCGACTTCATCGATATGGTGCTAGAGAGCAACCGTGATTTGATCCTACGGCGATTGATGGAGTGCCTCGGGCGGGACCGCACTAAGCACCAGGTCGCTGAAGTCACCTCCCTAGGGCTCGTGCAAATGACCCGTAAGCGGGTCGGACAGGGACTGCTAGAGACCTTCAGTGAGCCCTGCGACTGTTGCAACGGACGTGGTGTGAAGGTATCCACTGATCCGGTTGACCGTGTCGAATCGGAGGCGCCAGTACCACGCCGTAGACAACGTCCAGCCGGACCGATCCCGGGTGCACCCGCGGTCGTCACGGCAACTAACGACGAGCGCGAGTCAGAGCAAAAGGCGCCAGAGGAGGCTCAATCGAGTGATCCGGAGTTGACCTCACACGAGGATCAGCCGCAGAAGCAACCTATGGATGACGAGTCAACCCTGGTGGATGACTCTGATGCCGTTGGAGTCCCCGACGTGATCGATGATTCGGATGATTCTGGTACCGCGATTGATCTGGACTCGGAGACTGATTCTGATGATGCAGCCGAGCCCAATCTGGTCACTGATTCAGATGGGTCGGCAGATATCAGGTAGCTGTTAGGTGTCTGGCTGGCTCATGGCGTACGATATAAACGCACTATGTGACCAGAGGTTAAGACCAGCGGTGTCGCCCGGAAGCGTTCGCTCACCGAAGGATCTACCTGCACACAGAGTGCGTTACACCCCAAACGTTTCATTCATTAGTGTTCCATCCACAAGCAATGTAAATCAAGGAGTTCCTGTGTACGCGATCGTGCGCTCCGGCGGCCGTCAAGAGAAGGTCGCTGTCGGCGATGTCATCACGGCCGACCGTGTTGCAGGCGAGCCAGGCGGAACTATTTCGCTGCCCGCCGTGCTACTCGTCGACGGTGACACCGTCACAACAGATACGGCAGATCTGGGTAAGGTCGATGTGACCGCCGAGATCGTTGAGCATTCTAAAGGCCCCAAGATCGACATCGGCAAGTTCAAGAATAAGACGGGCTATCGTCGTCGCCAGGGACACCGCCAGGCACTGACCAAGCTGAAGGTCACCGCAATCGAGATCGGAAAGTAGTCCGCCATGGCACATAAGAAAGGTGCATCGAGCACCCGAAATGGTCGCGACTCCAATGCCCAACGCCTTGGGGTGAAGCGATTCGGCGGACAGCTTGTCAATTCCGGCGAGATCATTGTTCGTCAGCGCGGGACACACTTTCACCCAGGTGAGAACGTTGGTCGCGGTAAAGACGACACCCTGTTCGCGCTCGCGGCGGGAACAGTTGACTTCGGAACGCGCCGTGGGCGCCGTGTCGTCAACATCATCGAAGTTTCTTAGTAGTACTCACTGACCCCTGTTGAGCCACTCGTTCGTCTGTAATGTCGAGCGGGTGGCGGACAGGGGTTAGTTTGTGTCGTAGCTACGACGCGCCAGCTTAGGAGGGCTCATGACCACATTTGTAGACCGTGCCGTCCTGCGCGCGATCGCCGGTGACGGCGGAAACGGCTGCGCCTCGGTCCATCGAGAGAAGTTCAAACCGCTTGGTGGACCTGATGGCGGTAACGGTGGTCGTGGCGGTGACGTCGTCCTCGTTGTTGAGCACGGCACCAATAGTCTGCTGGATATTCATCGCTCTCCACACCGGCGAGCCAATGGCGGCAAACCGGGCCAGGGCTCCAACCGGTCGGGCTCGGATGCAGATGACATCGTTGTCACGGTTCCCGAGGGAACAGTCGTCACCACCGAGGACGGCGAGCTCGTGGCTGACCTCATAGGGCAGGGGACGCGTTTCGTTATCGCTGCTGGCGGCCACGGTGGGCTGGGGAACGCCGCCCTGTCTAATAAGAGACGGAAGGCACCGGGCTTTGCCCTCCTTGGTGAGCCGGGAACGACGGCAGAGGTCGTTCTGGAACTCAAAACGATCGCTGATATTGGTCTTGTTGGCTTCCCATCGGCTGGTAAGTCCAGTTTGGTTTCTGTCCTCAGTGCCGCCCGTCCGAAGATCGCCGACTATCCATTCACGACGCTCATTCCGCACCTCGGAGTCGTCAAGGCGGGTGAGACCGTATTCACCGTCGCTGATGTCCCGGGTCTGATCCCGGGAGCCAGTGAGGGTAAGGGTCTAGGGCTTGAGTTCCTGCGGCATATCGAACGCTGTGCGGCACTAGTACACGTCGTTGATTGCGCGACGTTGGAGCCTGGCCGTGACCCGTTGAGCGATATCGACGCGATCGAGGCTGAACTGACCGCCTACGGAGGACTCGATGACCGACCTCGGTTGGTTGCCCTCAACAAGATCGATGTGCCCGAAGCAGACGAGCTCGCTGACATGGTCGTTGACCAGGCCGCAGAGCGCGGTTGGCAGGTTTTCAAGATCTCAACAATTGCGCACATAGGCCTGGACGCGTTGCGCTACGCAATGGCTGAGGTCGTGGCCGCAACCCGCGTGCAGCGAGCTGACGAGGATGAACTCGAAGCCGTTGTTGTCAAGCCGTTGCCGGTCGACGACTCGAGTTTCGTTGTGAAGAAGGAGGGTGAGGAGTTCCGGGTGATTGGGATTCGACCCGCCCGCTGGGTGCGCCAGACCGACTTCGCCAACGATGAGGCCGTCGGCTTCCTTGCCGATCGACTGGCCCGGCTTGGTGTGGAAGACGAACTACTGAAGAAGGGTGCGCAACCGGGTGCCACTGTCGTCATCGGTGATCGGGACAATGCGGTCGTATTTGATTGGCGACCCAGTGTGTCGGCGGGAGATGCGGCACCGGCCTCGCCGAGGGGGCAAGACATTCGGCTGGAGGAATGGTGAGCGCGGCGACTGATCCTCGGGCACAAGTTGCCGCAGCGCGTCGGCTGGTTATCAAAGTCGGCTCATCATCGCTGACCACTGGGGCGGGCCGGATCGACCTTGAGCGGATTCATCACCTGGTAGATGTTCTCGCCAGCGCAGCACTTGCGGGTCGGCAGCTTGTTTTGGTCTCTAGTGGTGCCATTGCAAGTGGGTTAGCGCCCCTTGGTTTGGCGAGCCGCCCGACTGATCTGGCGACGGCACAGGCGGCCGCGAGTGTCGGCCAAGGTGAGCTGGTCGCCGCGTACTCAGGCCGATTCGGTGCCCACGGTTTAACTGTTGGACAAATCCTGCTATCGGCCGATGATATCGGCCGACGGGCGCACTATCGAAATGCCCAGCGCACCCTTGAGCGACTCTTAGAACTCGGCGTGGTGCCGATCGTCAATGAGAATGACACGGTGGCAACAGACGAGATCAAGTTCGGCGACAATGATCGGCTCGCGGCCTTAGTCGCCCACCTCGTTCATGCCGACGGACTTGTGCTGCTTTCAGATGTCGACGCACTCTACGACGGACCGCCCGGCGATCCAGCAAGTTCGCCGGTGCGCGAAGTCCGCGATGCGTCCGACCTCGACCTTGTTGAGACCGGCGGTTCCGGAAGCCGAGTTGGTAGCGGGGGGATGCGAACCAAGGTCCAAGCCGCTCGACTGGCCACAGATGCCGGGGTCCCCGTTGTGCTGAGCTCGGTGACTCTTGCAGGGGCAGTACTCGCTGGTGGTTCGGTGGGGACCGTCTTTCACCCGACTGGCCGCCGCCGCCCGACCCGACTGCTATGGCTTAAGCACGGCCCTGAGGTTGTCGGTCGACTCGTTCTCGATGCCGGGGCAGTCGCCGCGATCGCCACCAGGAATGCGTCGCTACTTCCGGCCGGGATCGTCGAGGTGACGGGCACATTTGAGGCGGGCGATCCGGTCGAGCTGGTGACAACAGACGGCGTCGCGATTGCTCGCGGAATCGTCAGCTTCGATTCTGACGAGCTACCGGAACTCCTTGGCCGAAGGACTGCGGAGTTGGCGGCAGAACGCGGCTCGGCCTACGACCGCGAGGTTGTCCACCGAGACGATCTCATCATGATCTAGCTGCTACCCGATCCGAAAAAGGGAATCAGTATTAGTCAGATGTGAGGCACGTTCGCGTAAGCTGCCCTCTGTGACTGTTGCTAGTGAAGATGTGACAAGCCCACCCGACTTTGCCTCGGTGGCGAAGGCAGCTCGCGAGGCGAGCGTCGCGTTGGGAACATTGACTCGAGCGGAGAAAGATGCGGCGCTGGAGTTGATCGCGGATGCCCTTATCGTGCGAACCCCAGACATCCTCGCGGCCAATGCCCACGATATCGCTCGGGCAATAGATAACGGCACCTCCGCGGCCCTTGTCGATCGTTTGACGCTGACCGAGGAGCGGATTGCCGAGATTGCTCAGGGTACTCGCGATGTTGCAGCTCTCCCTGATCCGGTGGGCGAGGTGATCCGCGGCTATACCTTGCCCAACGGCCTCCAGGTTCGTCAGCTGCGGGTGCCGCTGGGTGTCGTTGGCATGATCTACGAGGCCCGCCCAAATGTGACGGTCGATGCAGCGGTGCTCACCCTCAAGAGCGGTAATGCTGCTGTGCTGCGTGGCTCGTCGTCGGCATTCGAGTCCAACACTGTGCTGGTTGAGGTTATGCAGTCCGCGTTGACCAAGTCCTATGTGCCACCCGCAGCTGTCTCCCTTGTTCCCGGTACGAGTCACGACTCGGTGAAAGAGCTACTGACAGCTCGCGGCCTAGTGGATGTGATTATCCCTCGTGGTGGCGCCGACCTGATTCAATCAGTGATCGAGAACGCGACCGTACCGGTCATCGAGACCGGCGTCGGTAACTGCCACGTCTATGTTGATGCCGCCGCCGATGTTCCTACTGCCGTCAAGATTATCCTCAACGCTAAGGTCCAGCGCCCGAGTGTGTGCAATGCGGCGGAGACTCTCCTCGTGCACCGAGGAATTGCCCAGGAGTTCCTATCTGTGGCGATCCCGGCGCTGGTGGAGGCCGGCGTTACTTTGCATGCCGATGCGGCTGTGCAGGCCCATCCAGTTGCCGCTACATTTCGTGAGTCCATCGCTGACGTCACCGATACAGATTGGGCAGCCGAGTACTACTCACTGGATCTAGCAGTGGGTATCGTCGATTCAATCGATAACGGAATTGCG
Source organism: Actinomycetes bacterium (assembly GCA_047631015.1). Lineage (GTDB taxonomy): Bacteria > Actinomycetota > Actinomycetes > S36-B12 > UBA10799 > UBA10799. The sequence continues at coordinate 219 of JBLHZE010000059.1, read as the reverse complement.
CATATCCGTACCTGGTCCAGTGGTCATACAGAAGTTATCGTCAGCGATTCGGAGCGGGCGATCAATCAGTTCACCGCAGAAATCGACTCTGCCGCGATCATGGTGAATGCTTCAAGTCGATTCACTGACGGCGCGGAGTTCGGTTTTGGCGCCGAAATTGGTATCTCCACCCAGAAACTCCATGCCCGCGGGCCGATGGGGCTGGCCGAACTCACAACA
>JBLHZE010000058.1:0-9986 GCA_047631015.1 Actinomycetes bacterium | reverse complement strand
GCGGCCACTAGCGTGTCGAGGGAAGAAAACGTGACGTAGACCGCTGGTACCCGGGCTTCCCTTGACCGGGGGTCGTCGCGTAGACTCGTTCATTGGTTCGCTGTGGTTTGTCGGCGTCAGCTAGATCCTGTGTTATTGGGAATTTCCTTCCGGTCTTCCGGCAAGCGCGTTTCCGATCGCCAGCCTAGATGGCATCACATTTACAGCACGCTGGATCCGATGTCGTCGGGTCCAACCACCTAACCAAGGAGAGCGCGTACCAGCATGGCCAAAAAAGAAGGTGCCATCGAACTCGAAGGCACTATCGTCGAATCTCTACCCAACGCTATGTTTCGGGTCGAGCTAGATAACGGTCACAAGGTTCTCGCACATATCTCCGGAAAGATGCGGATGCACTACATCCGGATCCTTCCCGATGACCGCGTGGTCGTGGAGCTTTCGCCCTACGACCTCACCCGGGGACGCATCGTCTACCGGTACAAGTAACTGGCTCGGACTGTAAAGACAGCTCGGACCGCCAGAGAAGCTAGAAGGAAGACGATGAAGGTCAACCCCAGCGTTAAGAAGATCTGTGACAAGTGCAAGGTGATTCGTCGCCACGGCCGTGTCATGGTGATCTGCGAGAACCCTCGCCATAAACAGCGTCAAGGCTAGTCGTACTGCAAGACATCGAGACTGTAGTAACGCACAACTAAACAAACGTCACGCATCATCCGACCCCGCACTAGCGTTGGATCTCAAGGAACACTCTTGGGCTCCCAGGCTTAGAGCGGACGACACCCCCGGCGCGATGGCCAGGGACCGTAGCGAGAGTCACGGACCGATGATGTACCGAATACCTTCGCCCAAAAAAAGAAAGTAGGAACGGCCCTTACATGGCACGTCTAGTAGGTGTAGATCTTCCCCGCGAGAAGCGGCTTGAGATCGCGCTAACCGCAATCTTCGGCATTGGCCGAAATCGCTCAATAGAAGCACTCAAGGCAACCGGTGTTGATGGAAATCAGCGCGTCAAGGATGTCCCGGAGTCCGACATCATCACGCTTCGCGACTACATCGTCGCGAACTTCCAGACCGAAGGTGACCTGCGCCGTGAGGTGCAAGGCGACATCCGCCGTAAGGTCGAGATTGGTTCGTACCAAGGTATTCGCCACCGTCGTGGCATGCCTGTCCGTGGGCAACGCACCCACACCAATGCCCGCACCCGTAAGGGTCCACGCAAGACTGTGGCCGGTAAGAAGAAGGCCTAAGTAGTCCGCTAGGTCCACCTGCCATCCGGTAGAACCGCGGACCGACGATCTCTCAACAACGTAGGAGAAATACACACAAATGCCACCAGCAAAAGGCGCCAAGAAAGTAAGGCGCAAAGAGAAGAAGAACGTGGCCTATGGCCAGGCTCATATCAAGAGCACGTTCAATAACACGATTGTGTCGATCACCGATCCTTCTGGTGCCGTCATCGCTTGGTCATCAAGTGGTCAAGTCGGATTCAAGGGATCACGTAAGTCGACGCCATATGCCGCGCAGCAGGCAGCCGAGGCCGCCGCTCGCCAAGCGATGGATCATGGCATGCGCAAGGTCGATGTCTTTGTAAAAGGTCCCGGCTCAGGCCGCGAGACTGCTATCCGCTCCCTACAGGCCACCGGCCTTGAGGTTGGCGCGATTTCTGATGTAACCCCAGTTGCCCACAATGGCTGCCGCCCGCCCAAGCGGCGTCGAGTCTGAGACGAAGGAGATAGCGATATGGCCCGCTACACCGGTCCGGACTGCAAACGCTGCCGTCGGGAAAAAACGAAATTGTTCCTCAAGGGATCAAAGTGCGAATCGGCTAAGTGCCCGATAGAGAAGCGCCCTTACCCACCGGGACAACACGGACGAGCACGTACCAAGGAGAGCGAATACCTGCTCCAGATGCGTGAGAAGCAGAAGTGCGCACGTATCTACGGAGTGCTTGAAAAGCAGTTCCGTAACTACTACGACGAAGCGAACCGCGATCAAGGGAAAACTGGCGACAACCTGCTGGTAATCCTTGAGACTCGCCTAGACAATGTTGTGTTCCGTGCCGGATTTGGCAAGAGCCGCGATATGGCTCGCCAACTCGTGCGCCACGGACACATCACCGTCAATGGCAAGAAGGTTGACATTCCGTCGTACCGCGTTTCACCGAATGACATCGTCGAGGTTCGCGGTAAGTCACGCGAGATGACGCCATTCGTGGTCGCTGCCGCTGAGTACGGCGAGCGTACGGTTCCGAGCTGGCTTGAGGTCATCCCGAATCGCATGCGGATTCTCGTACACCAGAGGCCAACGCGTGAACAGATTGACACCCAGGTCCAAGAGCAGCTGATCGTCGAGCTGTACTCGAAGTAACTATCCAAACTAACCGCATTAACGTGCTGAGAGTTTTCGCTGCCAAAGTCGATAGGTAGCGAGGGTTCAAAGCAACAACACTCGGCGTCAAATGGTGGTCGCCGTGGGGAGGAAATGCCGTGCTTATTGCACAACGTCCAGGACTGATCGAAGAGTCAATTTCAGAGAGCCGGTCACGGTTCATTCTGGAGCCGCTTGAGCCCGGCTTCGGGTACACCCTAGGGAACTCGCTGCGGCGCACGCTGTTGTCGTCGATTCCGGGTGCAGCGGTCACCAGCATCCGCGTTGATGGTGTTCTCCACGAGTTCTCAACGATGCCCGGTGTCACCGAGGATGTCGTTGAGATCATCTTGAACATCAAGGAACTCGTCGTGTCCTCTGAACACGACGAACCGGTCGTCATGTACCTGCGCAAGCAGGGTCCTGGCGAGGTCACAGCAGCTGACATTGAACCGCCCGCCGGCGTTGAGATCTACAACCCGGAACTGCACATCGCGACGGTAAACGGTAAAGGCAAACTCGAGATCGAGCTCGTCGTCGAGCGTGGCCGCGGCTACGTGTCCGCCGCTCAGAATAACGCGGTCGGAACTGAGATTGGCCGGATCCCGATTGACTCCATCTACTCGCCAGTTCTGAAGGTCACCTACAAGGTCGAGGCGACCCGTGTTGAGCAGCGCACTGACTTCGACAAACTGATCATTGACGTCGAGACCAAGTCATCGATTAAGCCACGAGATGCGGTTGCATCTGCCGGCAAGACTCTCGTTGAGCTCTTCGGCCTAGCCCGTGAGTTGAACGTGGAGGCCGAGGGAATTGACATCGGTCCGAGTCCAGCTGACACGTTCATGGCTGAGCAGATGTCCATGCCAATCGAGCAACTAGACTTCACGGTTCGCTCGTACAACTGCCTCAAGCGCGAAGGCGTCCACAGTGTTGGCGAGCTACTAGGACGTAGCGAAGCCGACCTGATGGATATCCGCAACTTCGGTCAGAAGTCGATCGATGAGGTCAAAGCTAAGCTGCACTCCATGGGAATGGCGCTTAAGGACAGCCCTCCAGGATTCGATCCAGCAGCCGCAGTTGCCAACTTTGACGACAGTGATGAAGCATTCCCCGAAGACGAACAGCTCTAACCAACCAATAAGCCAAGTGCTCGGCGAGACCGCTGAGTTGCTAGCAGACCTAGGAGTACGACATGCCAACGCCTACTAAGGGCGCCCGGCTCGGAGGCGGACCCGCGCACGAGCGGCTCATGCTGGCGAACCTTGCGACTGCGTTGTTCGAACATGGGAAGATCACCACGACCCAGGCGAAGGCCAAGCGGTTACAGCCGCTGGCCGAACGTCTCATCACCTCGGGTAAGCGTGGAGACCTGAGTGCGCGCCGTCGTGTGCTGACGGTGATCCGCGACAAGAGCGTCGTACATGAGTTGTTCACCGAGATCGCGCCGCAATACGCGAATCGCAATGGCGGCTACACGCGCATTACCAAACTGGGCCCGCGTAAAGGCGACAATGCTCCGATGGCTCAGATCGAGCTCGTTGAACCGCTGAGTGAGCAAGCCGTTGCGGAGGCCGAGGCTGCCGCTAAGCGCGCCGCCAAGGAACGCGATGCGCGAGAGGCTGCCGCTAAGGCTGCTGCTGTTGTGGCAGGGGATACGAGCGAGGTATCAGCAGAGGCCGCGATTAATGATGGTGACGAAGCGCAGGAGCCGACCGAGGCCCCGATCGCTTCTGAGGCCGAAGGCGATGAAGAGCAGGGCGACGCTGAAGAGCAAGCCGATGCAAAAGCAGAAGTCGAGGCGGGCGACAAGTAGCCGTTGGTCCGCTGGGACCAGCAACTCGTTGACGTGTGCCAATGCCATCTGCTCCCATGCCAACTGCGCCACCGCCAACTGCAGGGGTTGTTCGACTACGGATCGACCTAGGCTACGACGGCACGGAATTTGTTGGCTGGGCTAAGCAGCCCGGCTTGCGAAGTGTCGAAACAGAGCTCGAAGACGCAATCAGGACAGTGTGTCGCCTCACGGAACCGCCGAGAGTATCCGCAGCCGGCCGGACAGATGCCGGTGTGCACGCGCGAGCTCAGGTCGTTCAGGTCGATCTACCAGCCGGTGCGATGGGGATCAGCCCAGCGGAGATTTTTATTGAGTCCCTGACGTATCGGCTGCGCGGGATACTGCCGCGCGACATTGTCGTTCGTTCTGTGCAGTTTGCGCCGCCGGGTTTCGATGCGCGCTTCTCAGCACTATCGCGGCGTTACCGGTATCGGGTCTGTGACGATCCCAGCGAACTAGATCCGTGGCGTCGCCATGACACCTTGGAGTACCCGCGACCGCTAGACGTCGACGTGCTGAACGCCGCGGCGCGGTTGTTTATCGGTCGGCACGACTTCGCAGCCTTCTGCCGCAAGAGGCCGCGAGCGACGACCATTCGGACGGTGTTGGATGCCCAGTGGGAGCGTGCGCGACATCGGCGCACCGCGGAGCCCACCGCCACCATCAAGTTGTCGATCACCGCCGATGCGTTCTGTCACTCGATGGTGCGCTCATTGGTCGGAGGAATGCTTTCAGTGGGGGATGGCCGTAGAGACCTGACGTGGCTCGCCGAATACCTCGCTGGACAGGTTCGCGGTCCGGATGTGATGGTCGCCCCAGCACGTGGGTTGATTCTCGATCACGTCGAGTACCCGCCTACGGATTTACTAGCCGAGAGGGCAGCGTTGACCCGGGCGCGCCGACGCTAGTTGGCGCTCGTTCGCGGGGAGATAGGCAAACAGATTCGGTGACGTTCACCACCTGCTTTGACCCGATCAGAGTTGGGCAGGTACCCTGAAGGGTCGCAGTTTGGACGTGGGTAGATACCCGTGCAGGCTCTGCGGCCACCGGGCACCAGCCCACTCGTCAAATGCACAATCCATGATTTAAAGATTCGAAGGTTGATCCGTGCGTACGTACAGCCCCAAGCCAGATGACATAGAACGCAATTGGCATGTCATCGACGCTACCGACATCGTCCTCGGTCGGCTTGCTAGCCAGACCGCCAAACTACTGCGCGGAAAGCACAAGCCGATGTTTGCCCCACATATGGACTGCGGAGACTTTGTCATCATCGTCAACGCCGGAAAAGTGGCATTGACAGGGCAGAAGCTGGACCAGAAGCTGGCGTATCGCCACTCGGGATACCCGGGCGGCCTTCGGGGAACTAGCTACGCCGACCTGCTGGAGAACGACCCTCGTCGCGCCGTTGAGAAGGCAGTAGCTGGAATGCTGCCCCACAACAAGCTGGCTGCTCAGCAGATCACCAAATTGAAGGTCTATGCCGGTCCGGATCATCCGCATCAGGCGCAGGAACCGACACCCTACGAACTGACGCAGATTGCCCAGCCGGCTGCCGCTTCGGCTAAGTCCTAAGCAGGTCAGCAACCTCTACAACTTCCGCTACTTCTTGCCCGCCTTACTAAGAAAGGATCGCTGACTGTGACTGACGTCGACGTCGAAAGCGAACCAACGAGCTATACGTCCGAGTCCACACCCTCAACAGCGACGGCAACGACAGACCGCCCAGCGCGCACAGCGCCAGGTGGAGCGACCGGTCGCCGCAAGGAGGCAGTTGCGCGCGTTCGCATCGTGCCGGGTACGGGGCAGTGGATTATCAACGGCCGCACGTTGGAGAACTACTTCCCCAACAAAGTTCACCAGCAGATTGTGAACGAGGCCTTCAAGGCGATTGGCGCTGACGACCAGTACGACGTCGCGGCGAACCTGAGCGGCGGCGGAATCGGAGGCCAGGCCGGTGCGCTTCGGCTCGGCATCGCTCGTTCCCTCAATGAGATCGATGAGGAAGCCCACCGTCCCACACTGAAGAAGGCTGGCTACCTGACGCGCGACCCGCGTGCCAAAGAACGTAAGAAGTACGGTCTGAAGAAGGCTCGTAAGGCTCCGCAATACAGCAAGCGCTAAGCCGCCTGCATCCCTCGAGCTGTCGATGACGCGCCTTTTTGGAACAGATGGAGTACGCGGGGTAGCTAACCGCGACGTGACGGCGCAACTGGCGCTTGAGCTCTCGATCGCAGCGGCTCAGGTGCTCGGCGGTGTCCCCGTCGGAGGGCGCGCAAAGGCCGTCGTCGGTCGGGATCCACGAGCTAGCGGGGAATTCCTCGAAAACGCCGTCTGTGCCGGATTGGCCAGTGCTGGAGTCGATGTGTTGCGGGTGGGTGTCTTACCTACCCCGGCTATTGCATTCTTGACTGCCGATACGGATGCTGGCTTTGGTGTCATGTTGTCTGCCTCGCACAATCCGATGCCCGACAACGGCATCAAGTTCTTCTCGCGCGGCGGAACCAAGTTGGCCGATGCGATTGAGGACGAGATTGAGGGGCTGGTTGGCAAGCCATCCCAGCCGCCGATTGGCGAGCACGTTGGGCGCATTACCGATATGCCTGATGCGGCTGCCCGGTACGTCGCGCACCTGGAGTCGGCGGTCCCACATAGACTAGATCGGCTAAAAATCGTTGTTGACTGCGCTAACGGCGCAGCCTCGGCCGTTGGTCCGGAGGCGTATCGCTTGGCTGGAGCCGAGGTCGTTGAACTCCACAGCGTTCCCGACGGTCTCAACATAAACGAGAACTGTGGCTCGACCCACATGGGTGATCTGCAAGCAGCCGTCGTTACACATGGCGCCGACTTCGGGATTGCCCACGACGGCGACGCCGACCGTTGTCTGGCTGTCGACGGTGACGGTGAGATCGTCGATGGTGACGAGATCTTGGCAATCCTTGCGATCGCAATGCGAGATGCCGGAACGTTGCGAGCCGACACTGTCGTTGCAACCGTGATGTCCAACCTGGGCTTCCGGCTCGCGATGGAGGAAGCAGGAATTGGTTTTATCCAGACACGGGTGGGTGATCGATATGTCCTGGAGGAGATGGGCGAGCAAAATTACTCCCTTGGCGGAGAGCAAAGCGGTCACGTAATTGTTAGTGAGTTCGCGCGGACAGGGGATGGAGTCTTGACTGGTCTCCTCCTTGGCGCGCAGGTCGCGGCGACCGGCGTGAGTCTGGCAGGACTTGCCGCCGTGATGACGAAGCTGCCGCAAGTCCTGATCAATGTTGCCGGTGTTGATCGCACGGCGTCCAGCACGGATACAAGACTCCTTGCTCAGGTGGCTGAAGCCGAAGCCAATCTCGGGGACCACGGTCGGGTACTTCTGCGTGCTTCGGGTACGGAACCGGTCGTACGCGTCATGGTGGAAGCCCCAACTGAGAACAAAGCTCGGCAGGTTGCCGAAGACCTAGCACGAGCAGTCAAGGCATTCGCGCCGCTCGATCACTAAGGTCTGGGGCATAATATGTTCGCATGTGCGGAATCGTTGGCTACGTTGGAGAAAAGCAGGCGTTAGAAGTTGTCGTTGCAGGATTGCGCCGCCTTGAGTATCGGGGCTACGACTCGGCGGGGGTTGCCGTCATCGCAGACGGGCAGCTCCAGATGCGGAAACGCGCGGGGAAACTCATCAACCTTGAAGACCTCCTTGGTGAAGACCCGCTTCCCCAGAGCACAAACGGGATCGGTCACACCCGGTGGGCCACGCACGGCGCACCCAACGATACGAACGCACATCCGCATATCAGCGCTGATGGCCGAGTCGCGATCATTCACAACGGAATCATTGAGAACTTCGCCGAGTTACGTGCCGAGCTTGAAGCAGCTGGGATTGAGATGGCCTCGGAGACCGATAGTGAGGTTGCGGCACATTTGGTTGCCGTGGAACTCGCCGCCCGGCCCGATGACCTGGTGGGAGCAGTCCAGCAGGTCTGTCAGCGGTTGACGGGGGCATTTACGTTGGTGATCAGTCATGCCGAGTACCCCGATCTGGTTGTCGGCGCGCGACGCAATTCCCCGCTTGTGGTTGGCGTTGGTGACGGTGAGAATTTTCTGGCCTCCGATGTTGCTGCTTTCATTGCCCATACGCGCGATGCCATCGAGCTTGGTCAGGATCAGATTGTGATTCTGCGGCGGGACAGTGTGGAGGTCACCGACTTCTTCGGTAATCCGGCGGAGGTTCATCCGTACACGGTGACGTGGGACGCCTCAGCGGCCGAAAAGGGCGGGTTCGACCTCTTCATGCTCAAGGAGATCGCTGAACAACCCAGGGCAGTGGCCGACACGCTTCTTGGCCGGGTTGATCGGGACGGCAGGCTCGCGTTGGATTCGATAACACTGAGCGACGAAGAACTTCGTGCCATCGACAAGATCGTGATCATTGCCTGCGGAACGGCGTTCCACTCGGGGATGATCGCGAAATACGCAATTGAACATTGGACGAGGATCCCGACCGAGGTGGAACTAGCCAGCGAGTTCCGCTACCGAGATCCGATTCTGAACCATCGCACATTGGTCATCGCGATCTCACAGTCTGGCGAGACGATGGACACGTTGATGGCGATGCGTCACGCCCGCGGACAGGGATCCAAAGTTCTGGCGATCTGTAATACCCAAGGTTCCACCATTCCTCGTGAGTCGGACGCGGCTGTCTACACACATGCGGGGCCGGAGATTGCGGTGGCGTCAACTAAGGCCTTCCTCACGCAGGTGGTGGCGTGTTACCTCGTGGCCCTATATATGTCCCAGGTACGCGGTGACAGGTACCCCGACGAGATCCGTGCGATTACCGAGGAGCTCGTCGATATGCCGAACAAAATCGACCTCGTGCTCGATACCACCGAAGGTGTGCGGGAGCTAGCGCGAGAGTTCTCCGATTCCACGAGTGTCCTATTTATCGGCCGACACGTCGGCTTCCCTGTTGCTCTCGAGGGTGCGCTCAAACTCAAAGAGCTTGCATATATGCATGCGGAAGGATTCGCGGCCGGCGAACTCAAACATGGCCCCATCGCCCTGTTGGAGGATGGAATGCCGGTCGTTGTCATCGTCCCCTCTCCGCAGGGTCGAGATGTCATTCACGAGAAGATCATCTCCAACATTTTGGAGGTCCGGGCTCGAGGTGCGCGCACCATCGTCATCGCCGAGGAAGGTGACGAGGTCGTAACCCCGTACGCCGACCATGTAATTCGGATTCCAGAGTGTCCGACGCTATTGCAGCCACTGCTCTCGACGGTTCCACTACAGGTTTTTGCGTGTGAACTTGCCACCATGAAAGGGCACGATGTCGACCAGCCGCGTAACTTAGCCAAATCGGTCACGGTGGAGTAGCAGTGATCATCGGAGTGGGAGTGGACATCGTCGATGTTGAGCGCTTCACGCGGATGATAAGTAAATCGACATCGATGATTGACCGACTTTTCACCTCGGGTGAAGCCCGCGATGCCAGTGGAACCTCTCGTAGTGCCGAATCGCTCGCGGCGAGGTTCGCGGCGAAGGAAGCCGTAGTCAAAGCACTAGGCGATAGGGGATTGCTGCGTCCCAATGACGTTGAGGTGTTGACCTTTAAGTCCGGACGCCCGGGGCTCGTATTGCGTGGGGAGCTACTGAGCATCAGCGATAAGTTGGGGATCACCAATTGGCACGTGTCGCTGGCTCACGACGGTGGCCAGGCAATCGCCTACGTAATCGCCGAGAGTCGCTCAGTTAGCTAATCGGCCCGAACCTGGGAGACTATGAGGCG
>JBLHZE010000057.1:0-10076 GCA_047631015.1 Actinomycetes bacterium | reverse complement strand
GTTGGCGCGCAACGAAGTGATGCCTTTGATAAGACGCGCCCCTTGTGGGTGATCTACGGCATCACGAATCTGACGATGGAAGACGGATCGAAGGGATCGGCACTTCTTGCCCGTTTCCACCACTCGATCGCCGACGGAGTTCGGCTGGTACAAGCCGTCATGGGGCTGTGCGATCTGGACGCCTCAGACGTGACCGCCGTGGGCAAGTCACTGCCGCATTCTCCGTCAGGTCGGGAGATCATCACGAGCGTGCCTCAGAGCGTGGTCTCTGATGTGGTTGACCTGGCGAAGACGACGGCCCGCACCCTCGGAAGCGCCGTGACCTCAGTCGGCTCTGCGCTAGCTCGAGGTGACGTTCAGTCGGCCAGTAGCGTCGTGGTGGACGACACAAAGGGGATCTTCGCTTTTGGGCTGAGTGCGCTGAAGTTTCCTGAACGGTTGACGGATGTGAGTGTGCTTGTGACCTCGCCCGATAACCGGACAGCTAATGACACCGCGTCTGTGGGCAAGTTCCTCCTGTCTGGCGACAGCGTCGAGACAGTCTGGTCGGGCGAGGCTTCCGTTGAGAAAGATGCTGGTTGGGCCCTCGATTTGGATCTTGCGACGGTGAAGGCGGTCGGTCACGGTACCGGGACCACCGTCAACGACGTATTGCTCACCGCCGTCTCAGGTGCCCTGGGTCGATACCTGCGGGAGAAGGGTGATGACACGGTCGATGAGGTGATCTGGATGGTCCCGGTGAGTGTGGCGCCCGTCGAGCCAGGCGTGCCCAAAGAGCTTGGCAATCACTTCGCGCTCGTCGCGCTCCGCATGCCGATTAGCGTCGGGCTGGTGGCGGATCGGCTGGCTGAGATGCATGCTCGAATGAACCGGATCAAAAGCAGTGACGAAGCGTTGCTGACTTTCGGTGTTCAACGGGGAATTGCCACCGCCCCCAATTTACTGTCGGTGGCGCTGACAGGCTACTTTGCGAACAAGGCAGTGGGAGTTCTGACGAACGTCCCGGGCCCACGCGCACCCATGCGGCTCGCTGGTACCGAAGTGCAAGGCGTTCTCGGGTGGGCCCCCTGTACCGGCGATCAACCGATGACGATCGCCATCTTCAGCTACAACGGCAAGGTCAATATCGGGTTCGGTGTCGATAAGAAACTGATCCCAGATGTTGGCCGATTAGGTGAGCTGGTCTCGGCAGAGTTCGCGGATATTGTTGAGCAAACGGTCGGTAGCTGAGCGCAGGTTGGCCGCCGTCGGGTGCCGGAGTCGCTGCCTTCCAAGAGTAAGGCCCTCTTGTCGCCGATCGAAAAGCTGAATCCGCTGGGCCTGCCTACGGGTGATTGCTCCCATCTCTGGTTAACGTTGCGCATGCCGCAATGGTGGTCGCCAGTGAAGGGAAAACGATGTTGCGCTGTAAACGTGCGCTGATCGCCCCAGTGATTGCCGCGGGCCTTATGACTGCCGGCATGCACGTGCCGTTCGCGTTGAGCGCAAGTGCGTCCGTGCGCACGGCGAATCCACCAGCTCCGTCCCTGTCCGAAGTGCAAGACGCCAGACAAAAGCTCCAGCGGGAGTCTGCCGCGATTGGTAAGACAAAGGCCGCTGTAGAGGATGCTGAAGCGAAGATCCCAGCGGCGCAGAAAGCCGTTGCAAGGGCCGAGCAAGCTGCTGTGGCCGCGACTGCAGCGGTTGTAGCGGCGCGCGAGGCGGTTGCAGCGGCGCAGGCCGAAGTGACCGCGCAAAAAGAGGAAGTCGCTGCTGCTCAGATCGTCATTAACGAATTGCTTATCGAAGTATCAAAGCTAGCCCGCCGTAGCTATATCCAAGGTGGCGAGTACCAGACCCTCGAGATGCTCATGGGTGCAACTGATCCCTCCGACTTTGCGAATCAGGCAGTAGCGGTCAAGCGCACCTCACGCGCCAATGCCATGACCTACGAGCGCCTTGTTGCGGCCAAGCAGGTACTGACGGACAAGTTGGCCGAGCTTAAGCGGCTAGAGGAGTCTACTAGGCAGCGTCAGCAGGAGGCTGAAGCGAAGGTCGCCGAAGCAAAACGGTCACAACTCAAAGCAAAGGCGGCTCAGCAACAGGTTGTCGCCCTAGTGAACCAGCGGCAAGCGGCACTGAACAAAGCTGCCGCACAGTTGCGAGGGATCAGGAAGACCTATAACGAGGTTCTTGATCGGTACCAAACTGAACAGGACCGCAAAGCTGGCGGAAGTACCGTGGTGAAAGGCGTAGGAAACCCACCACGACGCTCCGGCCGACAGGTTGTGGACTGGGCAATGCAGTTCATCGGCCGCGGGTCCTCTTACGATCACCTATGCCTCGGCTTTGTTGACGATGCCTACGGTGCAACCGGCGGGCGAATGCCGCGTGCGATTGACCAGTGGTACCGCGCGAAGAGGGCCGGATACGGGCACCCTGGGGATCGCACCCCGCCGGTTGGTGCGCAGGTCTTTTGGATGTCGGGAAATCCGGCCCGGCACATTGCGATTTATGCCGGTGGTGGCATGGTAATTACTACCGGTGGCGATGGTGATCGAGTAGCGATTCTGTCGATGGGCACCATGGATGCTTGGGGTCCCTACATCGGCTGGGCACCTGGTTATTACGGCTGACCGCTGGGTGAAAAGCCATGCTGGCGAGCTACTGTAAATCTGCCATGAGGACTTGGCAGTACAGGTTGGGCGGGTCGAGTGGCCGTACCGAACCCCTTTCTGACAGACTTCGATTCGGATGTATGGACACCTCAACCTCTAGGCGGTGCGCGTCGAATGCATGTGATGAAGCTCGGAGTTCTCCTAGCTGCGGGTGCTATTGCACTTGTCGGCTGTGGTTCTGCTAACTCATCAGCGGAGAACGCTCAAGAAGGAACTGTTATCAATGGGTGCGTTATCAAGCCCAACGCTGACTGCGTGGGCGCGAACCTATCCGGGGCGGACCTCAAGAACGCGAATCTATCCGGAGCGGACCTCACTGGTGCCGATCTTACTGAGACAGATCTGCTCGGGGCCAATCTGACCAATGCGAATCTGACCGACGCAACGATTTGGTTCACCGACCTGCAGGGCGCGAACCTTGAAGGTGCAAACGTCCAACCCATCCAGTTTGTTAACGCCAATCTCATCCACGCCGTGTGTGCAAACGGAGTAATGGCGCGCAATAGCAACTGCAACGGCTAGCGATCGATTCCCTCGCTTGTTGCGCTGATTTACTCGGTGGCGTGTCGTGACTGACAGTGCCGTTAGTTCTCAGTGACGAAAGTATCGATCAGTCCCGCGACGATCTCTGCGGCTTCTGTGTTGAAATGAACGGTGTCGGGGGATAGCTGCAAACCGTCCCGTTTAGCGATCTGATCGAAGCTACGCCCAACTAAATAGTGGGTAGTCAGAGAGCGGGCGGCGATGCGCCAGTTCGCGGAATATGGATGGGTGGCGGCGACTCCTCGTGCGACGAGAACGTCGCTGAAACGCTCGTATACTGGCAGGTACGTGGCCCCTGTGGCCCGCGCGACAGCCGCTATGGTCTCGTTGAATTCGCGGATGCGCTCGTTCGTCGCGGATGTGAGGTCTTGCCCGAGGGGCGGGAGGGAGCACAGTGCAACGACGGCAGCGGTATTTCTTTGCAACTCCGAGACAGTCTGCTCGAGGTAGACGCCAAAGAGCTCAACGGTGGGAGTCTCCGGAAGCTCTTTGATTTTCCGTCGTGTTTCGCCGCTCGTCGGATCGAGAGTAGTCCTTACATCGTTGGTTCCGATCATGATGATCACCTTGTTCGGATGGCAGCCAAGGACCGGTACGAGTCGTTCCGACAGATCGAACGAGGTATCGCCTTGCACTCCGCCATTCACCCAGGACATGCTCGGTTGGGTTCCGCGCAGTAGTTCCACGACGTCGACCCCGGCGCGTCCGCGAATGAGGGAGTCCCCGATAAGAACGACCACGTCCCCTGGGTCTGGGTCCGCGCGATCGATGAAGCCCTCAATATCACCGGTTACCCGTCCCTGAACCATTCGGTTTACGTAGGCGGCGGCGCCAGCGCCAGCCAAGGTCACGCCCGCTGCTGAGGCAGCTGAGCCAATCAGGATTCCCTTCATAAGCGTTAAGGTTACTGTCTTTTTGCGGTGATCATCTGGCTTCCATCCGTAGGAGTGACTTTTTTGTGGCAATTCCTCCGGCATACTCGCCAACCGAACCGTCGGTCCGGATGACGCGATGGCACGGAATCACGAGCACGATCGGGTTACGTGAACAAGCGGCCCCCACGGCACGTGCCGCCCCTGGGCGATCCGTGTCGGTGGCTAATTGTCGGTAGCTCTGTGTGTGTCCGTACGGAATTGTCTGCATCCGGGTGAGGACCTCACGCCGAAATCCGCGCGCGAGCTGCAGATCGAGGTCCAGGTCGAACTCGGTTCGCCGGTGATTTAGGAACTCGGTGATCTGCTGTGTCGGTCGGTCCAGTCGGCGGTCGTAATCGAAGATCGACAGCTCGGAGTCCCGGCGAAGTTGGGCATCGAGCGCCGGAGATAACAGCATCGATGCGGCAATGAGTGCACGTCACGCAAGCTGCTCCGAGGAAGTGAGCCATTTGGGTCTGGCTGTCATACCTCAAGTGTAGATCTGATTGACAGATCAAGTTGCGCTGACCGCACGCAGTGGCGGCGAGCGGCCGACGCTCGCGGACTCGGATCGGGGTCGACCCGCCGTTTTCGGGATGTGCGAGGGTGGCAGGCATGAAGTCACCCGAGTGGAACAACCGAGAGTTCGACATCGTCGTCTATGGAGCTACTGGCTTCGTTGGGCAATTGACCGCGCAGTATCTAGCACGTTTCGCGCCCACCGGAGTGAAGGTGGCGCTGGCGGGGCGATCGTTGGAAAAACTCAACGAAGTTCGGGCAGAGTTGGCGCCCAACGCTGGTGATTGGCCCGTACTCGTCGCCGATGCTCACGACATCGCGGGTCTTGCTGAGATAGCTAAGCGAACGCGAGTGATCGCTACGACGGTCGGACCCTATGCCAAGTACGGGACATCGATTGTTCGCGCTTGCGCAGAACAGGGCACTGACTACGTCGACCTGACAGGCGAGGTGTTATTCGTTCGACACTGCGCTGACCATTGGGATGAGGTCGCGAAGGAGTCCGGTGCGCGAATCGTTAACTCATGCGGTTTCGACTCGATCCCGAGTGATCTGGGAGTATGGCTTGCCGCGAACTTCGCTGCAGAGCATGACCTCGGATCGCTCACCGACACCACGCTTGTCGTTCGTCAAATGAAGGGTGGATTCAGCGGCGGAACAGTTGACTCAATGCGTACTCAGGTCGATCAAATGAAAGCGGATCCGAGTCTGAAGGACATCGTCAACGATGCGTACTCGCTTAGCCCAGCCCGAGCAGACGAGCCTGACGTTCCCGGCTGGCCGGATACCGCTCGTGCGGCGTATGTCACCGACCTCGGTGGCTGGATTGGGCCATTTGTGATGGCGGCTTATAACACTCGAATCGTCCGCCGCAGTAATGCTCTATTTGGCTGGTCCTACGGCCCAGACTTTCGGTATCGCGAGGTTAGCGCTTTCGGCAAGAAGCCATTGGCACCGGTGATCGCAACAGGAATGGCTCTGGGTCTTGGGTCGATGGAGCGGGCCATGGCGCTACCCCCGACGCGCCGCCTCCTCGACAGCTTCCTGCCCAAGCCGGGCGAGGGGCCGTCGGAGGAACAGCGCGAGGCTGGCCGATTCAAGATTGAAGTCATTGCCCATACCTCCGGTGGTCAGACCGTGAGGAGCGTCATTGGCGCGTTAGGCGATCCCGGGTACGCAGCGACGGCCGTCATGCTCTCGCAGAGTGCGCTGTGCCTTGCCCTGGACTCAGACGAGCTTCCGAATCGAGCCGGAGTGCTGACGCCCGCAACGGCAATGGGGGAGCAACTCTGTACCCGGCTACGACGAGCCGACTTCACAGTCGAGGTCGCGCTTTCATAGATTACCCGCGCACCCGTTCGCCATGTGGCCGTTATTCGAGTTGCGCGCCTGCCCTGATGGCGGCAGGCTAGCGAGGGATCACCAACCAGCAACTGGAGGAAGCATGACCAAGCACATCGATACTGTCGATCAGTACTCAGCAAGCACCGACGAGATTTGGTCCATGCTCCAAGACCAGGCATATTGGGATGCGAAGTACGCCGCGCTCGGAGCCACGAACCTCGAATGGCTTGAATTTACGCCGGCAGGCGACACCTTGAAGGTCTCCTCCGTGCGTCACGTTGTTGCCAACTTGCCGGCGGCCGCTAAAAAAATTATCGGTGAAACCGCAGAGGTGACCCAGACGGAGCAGTGGACGCGATCCGGAGATGAGCTGTCCGCCAGCATTACGGTCAACACTAAGGGCGCACCAGGCGGGTTCACCGGCTCAAGCACGATCTCTCCCTCGGATGCGGGTAGCTCGTGGTCCACGCATTTCGATATCAAGATTTCTATTCCGCTGCTCGGCAAGAAACTTGAGAGTGCTGCCTATGACGAGACGGGTGACAACTTCATCAAGGAGAAAGGCTTCAACGATGAATGGCTCTCGGAGCATTGATATTGCGAGCCGTCGGGCGAGCTTGCGAGCGCACCCGACGGCTCAACCAAAAGCAGGTGGGCCCACATCTACGGATGCGGGTCCACCTGCTTTTGGTTGATAGCCCTGGCATCTTTGCGGGCGACAACCGCGACAATGACTCACCCAGACCGGCACTACTGTGTGCAGACGGTGACAATTAGCATGTGACGCTTCCCACAACGTTAGGAAATTTGTCCCGATAAGACCGAAAAGCGAGGTGGTTATCCACAGGGCGGCGAGTAAAAGTAAGATTTTGGGTTGAAGTGCAAGCTTGAACCCGGGCAGGGTGCGTGACAACCCACCGTCCCCCACTTTTGGATTGCCTATGAAGAAGCTCGCTCTTGGTGTTGTCGCCGCTACCTCGTTCGGTCTCGCAGGTTCGCTTGTTGTAGGAGCCCCTGCCAGTGCCGCGTTCCCTACCACCAGCCCAACGGCTGCCTTAGCGTCGGCTCCAGCGGCTGCCCCAACCGGTGTTACTGCCCGGGTCTCGCCCCGCCCACAGTCCAGAGCTGCTGGTGTCCCCGCGTCGATCGCGACTAGGCCGTCTAAATGGCGTGGACGGCAATTGGTGCATCCGAACGGCTCATCATTCCCCCGAAAGGTCTCACGTTGGGCGAATATTCTTCGGCCGATTATGGCTGAACACGGAGTCAAGAAGAAGCGCCTGGCCGGAATTCTCGCCCAAATCCAGCAGGAATCCGGTGGCCGCAAGAAGGCGATCAACAACTGGGACAGCAACGCCAAGCGCGGTACTCCATCGATGGGCCTGCTGCAGATGATCGCTCCCACCTACACCTACTACGCCAAGCAAGGTCTGAGGTCAGTGAAGTACCAACGTGTTCCCTACGCGAACCTCTGGGCTGCGCTGAACTATGTAAAGTCCCGCTACGGAATGTCGAAGTTCAGGTCCTGGTCGAAGGGTTACAACCAGGGCTACTGACAGTGAGCGGGTGAATGCAGCGCACGCCACAAAAAAACCCTCGTTTGCCGACATCCAGTCGTCGCAGTACTCCGAACACCTACTAAAGACTCCACCACGGGGGTCACGTAGATGAGGAGTAACTATGAAGTCTCGCAAAGCATTAGCCGTCGGTACAGCTGCAACCGCAGCTCTAGCGATGGGCGTCACCGCACTCGGAGTCGGCAGTGCGCAAGCAGCCGGAACTACTAGCCTCGCCAAGGTGCTAATCGACGGCAACAAGTTCGATCGTAACGCCAAAGATTTTGATATTTTGGCAGAGGCCGTGCTTGCCGTGCTAGCCGCCAAACCCGACTCTACGGTTGGTGTGCTCGCCGACGGCAGCGTAAAGCTCACGGCCTTCGCGCCCACCGATCAAGCCTTCAAGAATCTCGCTAGCGACTTAGAAGGAAGAAAGATCAAGAAGGAGAAGAAAGCCTTCAAGATTGTTGCTTCGTTGGGGATTGACACCGTTGAGAGCGTGCTGCTCTACCACGTAGTCCCGGGAGCGCCGATCACTGGCAAAAAGGCCCTCCAGGCAAACAATGTCAAGCTGCAGACTGCTCTAGAGGGTGAGACAATCAAAGTTAAGGTCAAGTCTCACCCAACCAAAATCAAGCTCGTCGATAAGGACCGCAACGACAGAAACGCGAAGGTCCAGGTGACGAACATCAATAAGGGAAATAACCAGATTGCCCACGTGATCAGCCACGTACTGCGTCCCGCCGATCTCTAGCTAGCCTGACCGGCGTTCAGTGCGCTGGCGACGAACTCTCGACTAAGGAAGAACCCGGTGCCCTATGCGCCGGGTTCTTCCTCGTTGGGCCATAGGTGCGAGGATGCGATCATGGTGGTTACGATTCAGGCACGCGAATCAGTCGCGGTCCTCACTCTTGATGACGGCAATGTCAACGCGATGAGCTACGAGTTCCTCATTGAGGCACTTGCCGGTTTCCGGCAGGCGAGTGAGGAATTCGATGCCGTGGTGATTGCCGGCAATGCCAAGTGCCTCTCGGCGGGGTTTGATCTCACCGAGGTAATCAAGGGCCCCGAGCAGCGCGATGCCATCATCAACGCTGGTGGCGATTTGTTCATTTCAATCTTTACGTGTCCCAAGCCAGTCGTTGTTGCCTGCACGGGCCACGCAGTTGCGGGCGGAGTGATCTACTTACTGGTCGCGGATAGCCGCATTGGACGCGCCGACAAGTTGCGGATCGGGTTCAACGAGGTGTCAATCGGAGTACCGATGCCAGATTTTGGGATCGCCCTGTCGCAATACCGCTTATCGCCATCCCGGGTCGAGGAAGTCCTCCTCGGAGATATGTATAACGCTGAGCAGGCGGTAGACGTAGGACTGCTAGATCGAGTGGTTGGGGGCGAATCTGCCGATGTGATCGAGGCAGCCATCGCTCGAGCATCAGAGCTCGCGTCGAGAAACGCAGATGCCTATGGACAGACCAAACTAGCTGCTCGTGCCGAGTTGATTAAGCGCTTTGGAGAAGAGAATACCTAGCCGGGTTGGTTTCTCGGCTTGGTTGTCGTCTTCTTCGCTGCAGGTTTCGCTGCAGGTTTGGCCGCGCCCGGTTTTTTAGCCGTGGCTTTTTTTGCCGGAGGTTCCTTGGCGGTCGGCGCAGGCGTAGATTTGTTCGTTGATTTCTTGGAGCGAGAAGTCGAACTATCACTATCGAATTTGCGCTTTTTCGGATATTCCTTGACCGGTTTGTCCTTTTCGTTACCCCCCGCGCGCTCTTTTTTTTCTCGGTTGAGGCGCACGACCGGATCTAAATGGTCATCAAGCTCTGCCGGGCCCATTACGGTAAGCATCACTTTCTTAGTCAGGTACTTGACCTGATAGAAGAGGTCCATTGCTGGCTCCTGCCAATTTCGACAACGATTTACTTCACACTACTACTTTTCAGTGAGCGAACGGAACTGTTGACGGCTTGGGTTGCTGACTCGTGATCACCGATAGGCACCAGAAATGTTACCGAGAACGGCAACACCCATCACCGCGCCTCCAGCCCGTAGCCGACACACCCCACACCATCAGCGGGATTGACTCGCCCACGGTGGGAAGGAATTTATGACGGGAAGGCCAGACCGGCTCGCGACTCCCGGGTTGGGCGAGTCTCCCGAATGATTGCTGGGTATCGTTTGGTTATGGCTCTGGTAATTGTTGCAGTTATTATCGTCGCGGTACTGCTGGTGGTCGTGATTTGGCAGTTCAACAGCCTGCGTCGGTTGATGGTTAATGTCGACGAGGGTTATGCGCAGATCGAGGTGCAACTCACCCGTCGCGCGGATCTCATCCCGAACCTCGTCGAGACAGTAAAGGGCTACGCCACGCACGAGAAGGCGGTGTTGGAAGCGGTGACGAATGCCAGAGCGGCTGTCCAGCACGCCGATAGCGTCCCGCAGACGGCCGCTGCGGACGGTGCGCTGACCTCAGCGATCAACGGAGTGATGATCGTCGCCGAGAACTACCCTGATCTGAAGGCCTCGTCGAACTTTCTGCAACTCCAGGA
>JBLHZE010000056.1:0-10188 GCA_047631015.1 Actinomycetes bacterium | reverse complement strand
AGTGCTCGACGATCATGGAGTGGCGGTCCGGGTAGGGCACCATTGCGCCGCACCCACGTGCCGCCGCTTTGGGGTCTCATCGACAGTGCGGGCATCGTTGGGGATCTACAACGACGAACGGGATATCGATACGCTGATTGCGGCCATTACAGATGCCCAGCGTTTTTTTGGGGTGCGGGTCTAATGCGCCTCGAGGATATGTACCAAGAAGTTATTTTGGATCACTATCGGGCGCCTCATGGGAAGGGTCTGACCGAGCCATTCGACGTGGAGGTTCACCACGTGAATCCGACGTGCGGCGACGAGATCACCCTCCGGGTGGTTCTCAGCGGAGATCGCGGTGCTCCCGTTGTTGACGCAGTGTCCTTCGATGGGCAAGGCTGTTCGATATCCCAGGCGGCGGCCAGCGTAATGCACGATCAGGTCAACGGTATGCCACTGTCTCAAGCGATGGCCAGTGTGGATGCGTTCTCGGATCTGATGCGCTCTGCCACGCAAGAGATCGAGCCTGACGAGGAATTACTCGGAGACGCGATTGCATTCGAAGGTGTCGCGAAGTATCCGGCCCGGATTAAGTGTGCACTGCTGTCGTGGATGGCTTTCAAAGATGCGGCAGCACAGTCAACGGCAAAAGCAAATGAGTGAGGTAGAGATGACGAACGAAGCTGTCGTACAAGACGAAAAATCCGACGACCGCGCAGAGGGCTCCGGCCCAGCGGTATCCGAGGACGAGGTAATTGAGGCACTCAAGGATGTCGTCGATCCCGAGCTTGGGATCAATGTGGTGGACCTCGGGCTCATCTATGGCGCGACAGTCGATCCTGACAACACAGCAACGATCGATATGACGTTGACCTCAGCCGCCTGTCCGCTAACTGACGAGATCGAAGATCAGACAAGGGCAGCGTTGGACGGAGTCGTGAACGACTTTCGAATCAACTGGGTGTGGATACCACCGTGGGGGCCCGACAAAATTACCGACGACGGCAAAGAAATGCTGCGCGCATTGGGCTTCAACCTTTAAGGGCACTGCTGAGCTTGGTCGGTTAGTGGGGCGTAAGCTGCTGTTCTTGTGATCACCGCACGGGGCATTGAGTTGCGCGCTGGCGCCCGATTGCTGGTCCATGGGGCATCGCTGCAGGTCGGTGATGGCGATCGAATCGGACTGGTCGGTCGAAATGGCGCTGGCAAAACCACCTTGATGAAGGTGCTCTCAGGTGAGACCCAAGCTGCCGCTGGTGAGATCAGCAGGACGAGTGCGGTTGGCTACCTTGCGCAGGACCCCGAGGCTGCTGATCCCGATCAATCAGTCCGTGCGCGGATCCTGTCTGCGCGCGGATTAGAAGACATCGAACGTCGAATGCGGAGCGCCGAGCGGGCGATGGCCAGTGCAGATGACCAGACCCGTGAAAAGGCGATGCGCCGCTACGACAGGGCCGAAGCAGAGTTCATTGCCGCGGGGGGCTACGCCGGCACATCGGAGGCCGCAGCGGTCGCTAGCGGCTTAGGTGTTGACGAACGAATGCTGGGGTCACGGCTCGGCGATATGTCCGGCGGTCAGCGGCGACGTGTTGAGCTCGCCCGATTGCTCTTTGCTGAGAGCTCGACACTCCTGCTTGACGAGCCAACGAACCACCTTGATGCGGACTCAATTGGTTGGCTGCGTACCTTCCTCCATGGTCACCACGGTGGCCTCGTGATCATCAGCCACGACACCGATTTGTTGGCAGATGTCGTGAACAAGGTTGGCTTCCTTGATGCTGATCGCCAGGTTCTGGATCTTTACAATGTGGGGTGGAACTCCTACCTCAAGGCGCGAGAAGGTGACGAGAAGCGCCGTCGCCGGGAGCGGATGCACGCCGAAAAGACCGCGGCCACGCTGACCGCACAGGCGGACAAGATGCGGGCGAAGGCATCAAAGGCTCGGGCTGCACAACAGATGCTTAAACGGGCAGACCGCCTCATGGATTCTCAGCCAGATATCCGCCACACCGAGAAGGTTGCGCGGCTGCGCTTTCCAGACCCGCAGCCATGCGGGCGCGTCCCTCTGACTGCGGCTGGGCTGTCAAAGTCGTTCGGTTCTCTTGAGGTGTTCACCGGGGTTGACTTGGCAATTGACCGCGGCGCTAGGGTCGTCATTCTTGGCCTCAACGGAGCGGGTAAGACCACCCTGCTGCGGATCTTGGCACAAGTCGAGACACCAGACAGTGGAGCGGTTAAACCCGGCCACGGGCTGCGCATTGGCTACTACGCGCAGGAGCACGAGACCTTGGACCGCACGGCAACGCTCTTGGAGAATCTTCAGCGCTCGGCTGTGGACGTTGGAGAGCAGCAAGCCCGTGATCTTCTCGGCTCGTTCCTATTCTCCGGCGACAGAGTTGACCAGCTCGCTGGCACCCTATCCGGCGGAGAGCGGACACGGCTCGCGCTGGCCATCCTGGTCTGTAGCGGAGCGAATGTCCTACTCCTTGATGAACCCACGAATAACTTGGATCCGGCGAGCCGAGATCAAGTCCTCGCTGCCCTGGCAAATTTCCCCGGTTCCGTCATCCTGGTGACCCACGATGAGGGGGCCGTGGACGCACTTACTCCGGATCGTGTCCTGTTGCTTCCAGACGGTGACGAAGACCATTGGAACGATGGCTATCGGGAACTTGTTGGGCTTGCCTGAGATCAAGGTATGAGGTAAAAGATCATGAGACAGGTGAGTGACTTCATCTGGGGGCGAAGAAACCACGCATCGATTCCATGCGATGATCTTCGTATTCAGGTCGGTACTTGGATAGGAGATCCGCCTAAGGGCGGTGGATTTTGAGGTACGAGCCAACACCAGGAGATGATCGTGGCGACACTAGTTAAGGGCCGTCGAGTGACGGGTGGCGAGCGCGACAAGCTTGCCAATGATCTGAAGAAGAAGTACAGCGCCGGGGCGAGTATTCGCCAGCTGGCTGAGTCGACCGGACGGTCTTATGGATTCGTTCACCGGCTACTTACCGAGTCAGGTGCGGCGCTACGCGGACGTGGTGGCGCCACTCGTGGCAAGAAGGCAAAGAGCAAGAAGTAAGCTCTGCGCTATGCGACCGGTGGGGGATGCTGCACTCAATGCAGACGGGGGCCTGCGGGTCGAGCAGGACGATGCAGTCCTGACCATAACGTTAGCCACACCGGATAGAAGAAATGCGCAACTTCCGGCAACCTGGCGGGCTCTCGCTGCGTTAGCTACCGATATCAGCCCTGACGTCAGGGTCGTTGTCCTTGCAGCCGATGGGCCCTCATTCTCTGCTGGACTGGACCGACGAATGTTCACCGGGGGAGTCCCCGGCGAGACATCAATTCTTGAGTTAGCTGCCGGTACCGATCATCAGTTTGATACTGCCATCAAGGAATTCCAGCAAGGATTCACTCGCTGGCGGGAACTCGACGCGATTGTGGTCTCCGCCGTTCAGGGCCATGCGGTCGGAGCCGGGTTCCAACTGGCACTGGCTGCGGACTTCATGCTCGTGGCCGACGATGTGTCCCTGAGCATGAAAGAGACGCAACTGGGCTTAGTTCCCGATCTGGGAGGCACTGAGCCCCTCGTTGAGGCGGTCGGGTATTCACGGGCGCTGGAGATCTGCGCGACGGGCAGACGAGTTGGCGCACATGAGGCAGTCGCCAGCGGTATTGCTGTCGCTCAGGTCCCGGCAGCGACGCTGCCGGAGGCAACAGCGGCGAAAGTAGCCGAACTCCTTAGCGCGCCCGGGGGAGCCTTGATTGAGACCAAGCGGCTGTTGCGGGGCGCGTCCAAGCGGTCGGCTCTCGACCAGTTCGCATTCGAGCGGGCTATGCAGCGGATCCGCGCACAAGAGCTTGCGGAGATGTTTGCTAACGCCGAATCAGACTAGCTGGCCCCACCAGTTCCCGAAAAAAGTAATGGTCGAGCCCCAGCGTCGCAGCACCCTGTGGTGCGACGACCGGGTGGAATGCCACCACATGCGTAGGCGTTAAACAGCGTGAGTGATCGAAACCAGCCGGTCTTCCGGCACTTGATAGAGGTACAAAGGAGAACAGATGGCACTGATGGGTGGACCGCACTCGACACTACGGTCATTCGCTCGTGATCCATCCGTGAAAGAACAGAAGCTGGCACCGGGTACGGTCCGGCGTATTCTGACCTACGCGCGACCGTACAAGATGATCATCACTTTCTTCCTGATCGCGCTCGTGATCGATGCTCTACTCGTTGTTGCTCAACCGTTGCTGTTCAAGCGCATCGTTGATGACGGAATCACCCCGGGGGATGCGTCGGTCGTGACGACGTCGGCTCTCTTACTGGTCGGTGTCGCTGTCCTAACCGCAGTTCTTGGCCTCATTAGCCGGTTCTGGTCCGCGCGAATAGGAGAAGGGCTTATCTACGACTTGCGCACTGAGGTCTTTGGCCATGTTCAGCGCCAACCCATTGCATTCTTTACTCGAGCGCAGACCGGGGCACTCGTGTCGCGGCTCAACAATGACGTCATCGGGGCGCAGCAGGCCTTCACCTCGACGATGTCCGGAGTTCTTGGCAACCTGATCAGTGTCGTCGTAATTTTGATCACGATGTTGCTGCTCTCGTGGCAAATCACACTTGCCTCACTGCTGCTCTTACCAATTTTCATTTTTCCCGCCAAGCGGATGGGCCGACGCTTACAGTCGTTAACACGCGAACAAATGACGGTCAACGCCGAAATGAGTACGCAGATGACTGAGCGCTTCAATGTGGCTGGCGCTCTCCTCGTGAAGTTATTCGGGCGGCCAGCCGATGAGGATGCCTACTTCTCTTCCAAGGCCGGGCGCGTGCGAGATATCGGCGTCACGATTGCCATGGCGAACCGCTATTTTCTGACTGCCTTGACGTTGGTTGCCGCGCTCGCGACCGCAATGGTCTACGGCGTCGGCGGCAACCTCGTTATTTCCGGTGTGATGACGCTGGGGACACTGTTGGCATTGGCTGCTTTGCTCGCG
The DNA here is from genome assembly GCA_047631015.1 of Actinomycetes bacterium. Taxonomy (GTDB): domain Bacteria; phylum Actinomycetota; class Actinomycetes; order S36-B12; family UBA10799; genus UBA10799. The sequence continues at coordinate 5,205 of JBLHZE010000056.1, read as the reverse complement.
CAGTTGTACGGACCGTTGACAGCGCTTTCCAATGTCCGAGTTGATGTCATGACGGCTTTGGTGAGCTTCGACCGGGTCTTCGAAGTGCTGGACCTCCCGCCGTTGATCAAGGATAAACCGGACGCGCAGCCGCTACCGGATATTCCTACATCCGTGCAGTTTCAGAGTGTGAGCTTCACTTACCCGAGCCCGGCAGATGTGTCGTTGGCGTCTTTGGAGAGCATTGCCCAACACAAGACGGTTCCTTCCGAGGAGGTTCTTCACGATGTGTCATTTACCGTTGAGCCTGGGCGAATGGTGGCGCTGGTCGGACCGAGCGGAGCTGGCAAGACCACCGTCACGCAGTTGATTGCCCGGCTGTATGACACGACCTCCGGGCAGGTTCTGCTCGGTCAGGTGGATGTGAAGGACGCTACGTTGGAATCCGTGCGTGCGACGGTTGGTGCGGTTACCCAGGATGCCCACCTCTTCCACGACACCATTCGATCGAATCTGCTGTATGCCCAGCCATCAGCAACCGACGCGGACATGATGGACGCGTGCGACGATGCCAATATTGGCGGTTTGGTCAGAGCGCTTCCCGAGGGGCTCGACACTGTCGTTGGGGATCGCGGGCATCGAATGTCCGGCGGCGAAAAGCAGCGAATAGCTATCGCGCGGCTACTGCTGAAGGCTCCGAAAGTTGTTGTTCTTGATGAAGCAACTGCACACCTCGATAGTGAGAGCGAAGCTGCGGTTCAGCGCGCTTTGGCTAAGGCACTGGAGGGCCGTACATCAGTGGTCGTTGCCCATAGGCTCTCGACTATCAGGGAGGCTGACGAGATCCTGGTTATCAAGGCGGGTTCTGTGGTGCAGCGAGGCAGCCACACCCAACTGCTGGCCGAGGGCGGGCTTTACTCGGATCTGTACCGAACGCAGTTTGCACCCGACGCCAATGGCTGAGTGTCGGCGGCACGCCTGGATCAAGAAATAGCGTGACGACCGCTCAACGTGACGCGCGGATTAGTTCCATCGTCCAGATCCACCATCGACCGTGATGAGCGATCCCGTGACGTAGGAGGACAACGGCGACAGGAGGAACGCCGCAACCGCGCCAAACTCTTCTGGTTCACCGTAGCGGCCGAGCGGGATCTCCGCTTCGTTCCGGATTCGTACGCGCTCAGCACTAGCACTGCGTTTTGAGTCGCTCCCGTCGTGTGCGACAGCCATTCGGCCGGGTATGACGCCATTCACGCGGATTCCTCGTGAACCCAACGAGTCCGCTAGATCTATAACTGCTGAGGTGAGACCGCGATATAGCGTGTTGGCAACAGCCTCGCCGGCCACCACAGAGCGAGCTGAGGGCGAGAGCTCAAACACTATTGACCCGTTGTCAGAGGGTACGGGGCCGGGAAGAGAGGCCATAGTTGTTGCGGCAGCTTTCGCTACGCGGATTGGGCCCAGCACTGCCGCCTCGAATGAATCGCGCCAGTGATCCTGCCCGGCGTCGGTTACCGGTCCACTCGATATCGCTTCGGTGCCAATAAGGCAGCCGTCCAGATGGCCGAATCGGGCGACCGCGGCAGCGGTAAGACGCTCTGGTGTGGCCGGATCTCGAAGGTCCGCAGCAAGCCCGACCGCATTCTCCCGGCCTCCGAGTTGATCGACAGCAGGTATTAGCTGCTCAGTATCCTGGCAAGAGAAGACAACTCTGGCTCCAGCTTCGACTAAGAATTGGGCAGTCGCTGACCCGAGTCCGGTAGACCCGGTCGTGACGAGAAAGACGCGGTCAGTGAGTCCGAGGTCCATGAGCCTGATAGTGGCAACTAAGCCTGGTGTGAGTCATGTGGAAGCGATCTTTGTTCCCCCGGCAGGGTTGGGTCCTGTGTCGCTAATTCGGCTTCCTCCTGCCGGAATCTCACCTCGCGGCGCATAAGAATGCCCAGCCCAATGACCAGCATGATCGCGAAGACAATCCACTGCAGTGAATACGACAGATGAGAGCCTTCGGACAGCTGGGGTTGCGGAATCGCAGTAATCGCGGCTGACTGGGCAGGGTTTGAAGAGATCAGCTCCAGATAGCCGGGGTAGACGGGAGCTCCCAGCGGGCGAGCAATAGTGGCGACGTCCAGTGACGCAATCTGCCCCACCGGGATATCACGTGCTCGTGCCTCTCGGGCCGGTACATCGGCGACTATTCGCCCCGTTACCGTGACAGTCCCAACTGGTGGTGAGGGTACGTCGGGAGTGGTGGTCGCGCCAGCACTGGCTGCAACCCAGCCGCGATTGACGACTAGTACGTCGCCGTTTGCCGCCCGTAACGGCGTCGCATCCCAGAATCCCATACTCCCACCGAGCGGTTTACGCCGCACGAGCATTTCACTTTTTGCATCGTAGCTACCCGTTGCGGTGACAACTCGCCACTGATTGGAGTCGTCGACGACTCCACCGGGCGCCATGACATCAGCAGTGGGGACCACGGGGAGTGCTTCGTTATTACTCTGGACCGAGTTGACTTCCTTACGACCCTCGTAGCGATTCCACTGCCAGTCCGACAGCCGCAGGAACAACACAACGCAAATAGGAATCGCGATAATGAGCGCTATCCAACGTGGTTCTCGTAGGAATCGCAACACGGAGCTAGCTTACGCCTCGGTGGTATCAATACGTTCAGGATGGCCGGGGGGTAGCTGCGCGGTTTGATTCAGGATAAAGGGCGGGATCATATCGCGGGACGATTTTTGAGTGACTTGGTTAGCGACAACGACGGCGATGTACGGAAGGATTACGGCTCCGGCGAACAGGACCCAGGTCAGCCAGCCACTAACAAGGATCGCACCAATGAAGCACGCTGTGCGGATACCCATTGAAATGATGTAGCGACGCATGCGGGCATCGCGGTCATCACCAGCCGAGACACCAGCCTCAGTGATGTTGTACACATCATCACGTCGTGCCATACATGCACTTTATGCCTGTCTCGTTCCGGTAGTGAGACCAGGGCCGCGAAGACTCCGATAGTCTTACGATAGCTGCGAGTTAGCGACCCAATCTTATGGGCGCTCGCTCATAAGATTGGGCAAGTTCGGCAAACGAAAATGGAGTGAAGATGGCTGATCGTACATATGGTCTGACCGAAATCGTCGGCACATCAACGGAAGGTGTCGATGCTGCAATCCGCAACGGGATCACTCGCGCCTCATCGACGGTGCGACACCTCGACTGGTTCGAAGTCACCCAGGTCCGTGGATATATCGCAGAGGGCGATGTGCACCACTTCCAGGTCACGATGAAGCTCGGGTTCCGTATGGAGGACCCCCAGTAGCCGTGATGTATCGGGCTCAACCCGGTAGCTGACGCCCTTACTCGCTCTGCGCTGCGGACTCCGAGTGAGCCTGCTGTCGGCGTGGTTGGTTGATGAACGAGTCGAGCCACGGTATGAGAGGGAGTCCGAGAAGTGCATACAAAATATTGTTTCCGATGAAGAACGCAAGAAGCGTCAACAAAACAAGGTAGCCAGCCATTGCCCAGCTCCCAAACCCGTTTCGTGGTCCGCTGAGTCTTGCGGCCTCCGTCAACAGGTCAGGTCGCCGTCGGGTCTCTCTCTGCATCATCGTCAATGAGATGCTGAGGACGGCCATAGTTCCGATGTAGAAAGCGGTCACACTATTAATGGGGATTGAATTACCGTTATCGGTGAGTTGGTTCGCGAGGTTCATCGGGAAGGGCAGCACGATTATCGCAAAGAGCCAGACGAGGTTCCATAAGATGACCGCCTGATCGATATTCTCGAACATCCGAAATAATCTGTTGTGCGTCAGCCAGAACGAGATGATGACAGCCCATGTGATGAGAAAGCTCAGGATGAGTGCATAGTTGTTGGTCCAGATAGTTTGGAGCGGGTTCGGGTCTCCGTCTGGTAATTCTAAGCCGACTAAGGGCAAAATCAATAGCGTGATGGCGATCGCCACAACTGCGTCGCTAAATGCGATCATCCGCTCCGGAGCAATCGGGTCTGAGAGGTCCTGGTTACTCGTCACACTGCGTATCCTGGCAGGGTCAGACCCCGATATTCGAGTTGTATGTACCGCCAGGTTACGTCCGCGCAGCCTGGCCTATTGACGCTACCCGTTAGTGAACAAATAAATGACTAAGTAGATAGCGGCGAATATGCCCACGAATATCGCCATCTTGATGATCAGAGGTTTCACCTGCGGCGGTGCCTCATCCTCAACTTCCTGCGCTGCGCCGGTTTCGAGTTCAACTTTGCCACCGGGATGCAGTAGCGCGCAAATCAACGCCACAACCATTATTGCTGCCATTGCGTAGAACACGGCCTGAAGAGACCGTGCGAAATCAAGTTGGGCAATGCTCTGGATTTTGTCGGCAACACCTGGGGGGTAGTTGGCAATGGCGCCACTGGCACTAGTTCCGCCGCTGTTACCCGAAAAAGACGTCGCGGCTAGGTCCGCCTGATCTTGCGTCAGGCCCAGCCCTCGTAACGAGGGGACGATGTCGTTCTTAAAAATGGTCCCCATGACGGAGCCTAGGATCGCCATGCCGACAGCGGAGCCGTAGTTGCGAACCGTTTGAGTGATGCCGGTGACTTCCCCGTACGACGCGTTGATTGAGCGGTTGACTGCATCGGTACTTGCGGGTCCAAGCAGGAAGCCGATGCCGGCACCGGCCAGGACGATGTACGGCGTGATGGCGCCGGCGTTTAGGTCAGTTGTCTTCCACGCCCAGAACCCGTAACCCACCGCGCTCAGGACACATCCGATGATCATTGGAAGTTTTGCGCCGCTGCGGTCCAGCATCGCGCCGCCGACTTGAGCCGCTACGATGAATCCAACAAAGAACCACATGAGGAATAGCCCGGCCTGTGTGGCGCTTTCGCCCAAGACCACCTGAGCGTAAAGACTGAGAAAAAAGAAGACGGGAATGAAGGTCATCATCGAGAAAAACAACACGGCGTTGTCGGCGCTAAATGCGCGATCCTTGAAGATTCGCACCTTGATTAGGGGCACTTCTGTGCGGGCTTGAAGCCAGACGAAGAACGCCAACACAAGTGCGCCGACACCAATGAAACCGATCGTTTTCGGATCACTCCATCCCCAGACCGCAGATTGTTGCAAGCCATAGATCGACACGGCCATGCCGGTAGCCACGACGGCGCCACCACGCCAATCAATTGGTTCGCGTAGTGGCTCGGTGTTGATTTTCATT
>JBLHZE010000055.1:0-10192 GCA_047631015.1 Actinomycetes bacterium | reverse complement strand
GAACACTCCACTGGTCGGGTACTTGAACAACGCTCTCAAGGCTAAGGAATTATTCAAGAAAGACAAGGACTACGTCATCATGGATGGCGAGATCCTGATCGTTGACGAGCACACCGGTCGAATCCTGTCCGGGCGGCGCTATAACGAGGGATTGCACCAAGCGATTGAGGCAAAAGAGGGTGTCGAGATCCAGGCTGAGAACCAAACCTTGGCCACGATTACCCTGCAGAACTTCTTCCGCCTCTACGACAAACTTGGCGGAATGACAGGCACAGCCATGACGGAGGCTGCCGAGTTCAGTCAGATCTACAAACTTGGTGTCGTCCCAATCCCGACGAACGAACCCAATATCCGCGCTGATCAGCCGGACTTGGTTTACCGCTCTGAAGAAGCGAAATACGGTGCCGTCATCGAGGACATCGTTGAATGTAACGAGAAGGGTCAGCCGGTGCTGGTCGGCACCGTGAGCGTCGAGAAGTCCGAACTACTGGCCAAGGCGCTGCGCAAAGCCAACGTCAAGCACGAAGTTCTCAACGCGAAGTTTCACGATAGCGAAGCGGCGATTATTGCCGAGGCAGGACGGAAGGGCGCAGTGACCGTTGCCACGAACATGGCTGGTCGCGGTACCGACATCATGCTCGGTGGTAATCCCGAATTCCGCGCAACTGTAGAGCTGACGGCGCTAGGTCTTTCGCCGGTCGAGACTCCAGAGGAATATGAGGCTGCCTGGCCGGATGCCCTCGCCAAGGCGGAGGAGTCGGTTGCGGCCGAACACGATGAAGTCACCGAACTGGGTGGTCTTTACGTGCTTGGCACGGAGCGCCACGAATCACGCCGGATCGATAACCAGTTGCGTGGTCGATCCGGTCGTCAGGGTGACCCTGGAGAGACTCGCTTCTACTTGTCTCTACAGGACGAACTGATGCGCCGGTTCAATGCGGCAATGGTTGAGGCATTCCTTGCCCGCTTCAATGTGCCGGATGATGTGCCGATTGAGGCCAAAATGGTGACCCGCGCAATTGCCAGTGCACAGGGCCAAGTTGAGGCGCAGAACTTCGAGATTCGTAAGAATGTCCTGAAGTATGACGAGGTCATGAACCGTCAGCGACTCGTGATTTACAAGGAACGGCACCGCGTTCTTGAGGGGGAGAACCTGGAGGACGAGGTCCGCACGTTCATGGACGATGCGGTGGAGACGGCCATTAAGGCTGAGACCAGCGAAGGGTTCCCGGAGGAATGGGATCTTGAGCAGCTATGGGTTCAGCTCGGGACGATCTACCCGATCAACCTGACAGTCAACAATTTGGAAGATCGCTCTGGCGGCGGTCGATCAGGCCTAAGCCCGGAGTTCCTCGTCGAGGAGATCCAAGAGGACGTTCAGCAGGCATACGACACCCGGCAGGCGGACCTCGGTGAGGAAGTTACCCGCGAACTAGAGCGGCGCATCATCTTGTCGGTTCTGGATCGAAAATGGCGTGAGCACCTCTACGAGATGGACTACCTACAGGAAGGGATCGGACTGCGGGCAATGGCCCAGCGGGATCCGCTTATCGAGTACCAAAAAGAGGGCTACGACCTCTTCCAGGGAATGATGGGTACGATCAAAGAAGAGTCAGTCGGATACCTGTTCAACGTTGATGTCAGTGTCAACCAGGAGCTAGAAGGTGAGCCAGAGAAGATCAGCAACAAGGTGGGCGCTGGGGCGGCAATTGCACAGAACCACCCGCAGGTAGAGGCGAAGGGTCTGGCTCCGGCACGACCAGCCGTCTTGGAATACAGCGCTCCGAGCGAGGATGCTGACGGTAGCGTCACGAAGACTGCCGCCGCTGCCAATCCGAATGTCTCGGAGCGCGATAGGGAGTACGCCGGAACAGCAAGAAATGCCAATTGCCCCTGCGGCTCGGGTCGCAAATACAAGCGCTGCCACGGTAAAGCTTCTTAGTCAATGTGCTCCGCGCGGATGCCGCGGCTTGCGCTGTCGCGGTCTGTTCTGGATCGAGCGGATCATCTGCGCAGCGACGATGCGGCAATCCTGCGGTTCTGGCGGGACCCGAATGCCCGCGTCTTCGCGCTATCCGGCGATGCCGGAGTTGTCGCACTCACTGATCATGCCGTTTCGTTAGTTTGGTACGCACCAACGGATCCCGCCGCCGCCGCATTGCCATCGAATGTCTTTTTCCTGGGATTTCACGATTCCATTCCCTACTTTGGTCGAGCGGATTCTCCACCGCCTACCTTCGAAGCTGGACCGACCTATCGGACTCTGCGAGAAGTCGGGATGTCCTTGACTGGGCTTGAGGCAGAGGTATTTACGACCACCCTGTCGCTGGCGAACTGGCACGCCACCCACCCACATTGTTCGCGGTGTGGTCAGCGCACAGAGGTGGTGCGCGCTGGCTGGGTTCGCCGGTGCCCAAAAGATGGCTCGGAACACTATCCACGAACCGATCCGGCGGTCATCATGTTGGTGACAGATCCGCAGGACCGTGCACTTCTCGGCCGGCGTGCCGTATGGGAACCTCAGTGGTTTTCGACGCTTGCCGGATTCGTTGAGCCAGGGGAGTCAGCCGAAAGCGCCGTGGTTCGGGAGGTTTCTGAAGAGGCGGGAGTAGCTGTCGATCCATCCTCTGTCCAGGCCCTGGGCTCGCAACCGTGGCCCTTCCCGTCATCAATCATGCTGGGCTTCCGGGCGTCTTGCATGGGGAGCGATGATCCCGTCACAGATGACGAAGAGATTGTGGAAGCTCGCTGGTTCTCTCGAGAAGAGCTGGCCGCCGCCTGCGCATCGGGTGAGGTGGCCGTTCCGCCGCATATTTCGATTGCTCGTCATCTGATCGAGGACTGGTTCGGTTCTGAACTGCCCGGGTCCTGGTCTCGCCCGTAAGTTCCCACAGGTTCTCCTAACAATCGGCGTAAGTTGGCTAACGGGTGGCAAACTGCTCCTCAATGACTCCTCACCCGACTGCCGAGCCCACGGCTGACCCGTTAGTACTTCTCGAGGGACTAGATCCCGAACAGCGGGCCGTCGCCGAAGCCACTAATGGTCCGGTCGTAGTTATGGCAGGCGCAGGGACCGGTAAGACCCGCGCTATAACGCACCGGATCGCGTATGCGGTGGCAACCGGTCGGCACGACCCGGCGCGGACCCTCGCCGTGACATTCACGAATCGTGCGGCGGGCGAGATGGCGACGCGGCTGGCTAGCCTTGGGGTGCCAGGTGTCCGGGTTCGGACCTTCCACTCGGCGGCGCTGCGACAACTGCGGTGGGCGTGGCCGAATGCCATCGGTGGTCAAATGCACGAGGTGATCGGCTCAAAATCTGGGTTGATCTCGACCGCTGCAGCTAACCGTCGGGTAGCGACAGATCAAGCAACGATTCGTGACCTCGCGACCGAGATCGAGTGGGCGAAAGTAGTCGGAATAGGCCCAGATGACTATCCAAAAGTTGCGTTAATGCATGGGCGGCGAAGCCCGGGAGGTCTATCCGTCGAGCAGGCAGGGGAGGTCTATGCGGCATATGAGCTGGCAAAGCGCCAGGCGCAGCGTATCGACTTCGAGGATGTGCTGTTGCTGACAGTTGCCATTCTTGAAGAGAACGAGCACCTGCGACGGGAGGTGCGCACGTCGTTCGCTCACTTCACTGTTGATGAGTTTCAGGATGTCTCGGCAATTCAACAGCGTCTACTGGATGTCTGGCTTGGCGACCGCGATGATGTCTGTGTTGTTGGTGATGTCTCCCAGACCATCTATAGCTTCGCCGGTGCGGACCCGAGTCACTTGTTGCAGTTCGCGAAGAAGTATGACGACACAACTGTGGTGTCGCTGCATCGTTGCTACCGGTGCACTCCGCAGGTAGTTGCCGTCGCTGAGGATGTCATTGGCTCTGGTGTTGCCAGCGCTCAGTTGTTGGCAACAACGAGGGCGCACCGTGTCGCGTTGCGCTCCCAACGTGGCGACGGGCCACCCCCGACCGTCAATCGATTCTTGGATGAACCTGCCGAAGCGGTTGCCGTTGTCGCTGAGATTAGGACGCTCATTTCTCGTGGCCTCGAGGCTCGAGAAATTGCGATCCTCGTCCGCATCAATGCCGTCACCGAACAGTTCGAGTCGGCCCTTGCCGACGCCGGGATTGCCTATACGATCCGCGGTGGGCGCAGATTCTTCGAGCGTCCTGAGGTCCGACGTGGTGTCAGTCTGCTGCGGGGGGCGGCCAGGGCATCGGTAGCGGCTGATCAGCAACCAGAGGATCCCCGCGCGCTCGTGCGCACGTTGTTGGGCTCTGTCGGGTGGACAGCTACGCCTCCAAGTGACACAGGTGCCGTCCGGGAGGCATGGGAATCGCTCTCCGCGCTGGTGTCACTTTGTGATGAGGTTGTCGGCTCGCGAGCAGACGCGGGAATCGGCGATATCGTCGCCGAGATCGCCCGCCGCGAGGACGCACAGGATGCCCCGAGCGTGGACGGTGTCACCTTGGCATCGCTTCATGCCGCTAAAGGTATGGAATGGGATGCGGTGTTCCTCGTGGGCCTTGTCGACGGTGTCATGCCCATGAGCCACGCAACGTCACCGGCCCAAATCGAAGAAGAGCGTCGACTTCTCTACGTCGGGGTCACGCGTGCGCGGCGCTACCTGACCCTGTCCTGGGCAGTAACGCGACTGCCGGGGGGACGTGAACGAAGACCGTCGAGGTTCCTTTCCACGATTGGGCAGATGGGGAAGCCAGCCGAGGATTCCGATATCGGCAAGGCGGTCAAGGACTCAGCTCGTCGTAAACGTAAACCGGCGGCGTGCCGGTCGTGCGGCAAGGCTCTAGTGACCGCGCCTGAGAGGTCGCTGGGCCGATGTCGTCGGTGTCCAAGTAATCTGAACGAAGAGCTCCTGCTTGCTCTTACCAAGTGGCGGTCAGAGCAGACTGAGACGCAGTCTTTAGGTCGCGATCGGCGAGTACCCGCCTACGTTGTGGCAACTGATGCCACGCTCACATCGATCGCTGAGCTGCAACCTACGACGCTCGCGGAACTCGCCGATATTCCCGGGCTCGGCCCGGTCAAACTGGACGCGTACGCCGAGGACCTACTGTCTATCTTGGGCCGGTACAGATAGCTCTCACGACCCAACCGACCGTCCAAGGGCATGCTCCTCGGGAATTTGGGGCGCATTTAAGTCGTTGGACGTTTGAGCTCGTTGTGGCGTACGCTCCCGTTCTGGTGGTTCAGATCGATAGTCTGCGCGGCCGAGCGACCCGCACACGAGCGAAAACAGGATTCTGAGGAGGTGTCGAAATGACCGTACGTATGCCCGCAGTAAAAATCATGCCGAAATCTTTTGCTGCCTATTCATCGCATCGAAATCCGCGCCCTGGGCGTCGACGAAGGGTCAATGTCTGACTCAACCGACATCATCAAGGCCGCGGACCCGATTTGGGAACGTGGCCTTTTTCAATTCCCGACCGAACTAGTCCAACCCAACTAATCCAGTGCCCAGATACAACAACAGATTGAAGGTGGCGCGATGTCTGTCCTGAGCCTCGCCATAGGTGCCGCAGCGGCAACCGTCAACGATGTGCCTTGCCGCGCTCAGAGTGCCGAACTATGGTTTGCCGAGGACATCGCACGTACGGTGCACGCTCAAACGCTCTGTCAGCGCTGTCCGCTACAAACCGACTGCCTCGCAGGGGCCCTCGAGCGCAAGGAGCCGTGCGGAGTTTGGGGCGGTGAGCTATTTGACCACGGACAGATCGTCGCTGGGCACAAGCCCAAGGGGCGTCCCCGTAAGGACGCAGATGAGGTTGCTGCTGCGGCCGCGGATCGAGTTGCCGCACGACTTTTCGAAGTATCGCTGGCGTTAGCCCAGACCCAGCCAGAAGTCGCGGAGCTGTTGGCTGGCGCTGCTACAGAGGTCGTCGGGGCAGCGTAGGGACGAGCTATTCGTCGGGCGCTGAGTCGGGCAGGAAACCAGGGACCCAATCCTCGATCGCTTTGCGAGAGTCAACGTTCGCGTCAAGTTGGCACAGCACGCCGATCGAGCCGAGCCACACGCGGTGAATCAACAAGTACGAAGGCGGCAGGTTCAGTTTGAGCCCGACCCCGAAGTCGCCGTCTCGCGGATCATTGATCCTGCTGAACTGGCTGCGCAGCCAGGTGCGGCTGTAGTGGAACGATGGCTTCCGTAGTGGTTCGACGAACGGCAGCAAGTAGCTGAGTAGTCGTTCCGGATCGATAACGACGTTTGGCTTGAGGAAGCCCTCTTCACGCATACCGTCGACCACGGATTGGCCGTCACCCTCGTCTAGGGCGATCCGCAGAATTCGTCCGACTGCAAGTGGGAAACCGTCCGGTAGTCGGGCGGCGGCACCGTAGTCAAGTACGGCAAGGCGGCCGTCCTCGGTCATCCGGAAGTTTCCTGGATGCGGATCAGCGTGAAGCATTCCGGCGCGCTTGGGTCCAGACAGCAGGAAGGTCAGGTACAGCGTCCCGGCTCGGTCGCGCTGTTCCGGCGTTCCGTTAGCGATGACCTTACTGAGCGATTCGCCCTCCACCCACTCAGAAATGATGATCTTGGGGCTGGCAGCGAGCACATGGGGTACGACATAGTCTGGGTCGCCTTCATATGCCGCTGCGAAGCTGCGCTGCGCCTCACTTTCGCGGAGATAGTCAAGCTCTTCCGCGACGCGCGCCTTCATCTCCTTCAACAATGGCTTCATATCCATTCCCGGCACCATCGCACTAAAAACGCGGCTCATCCGAGCTGCTTGGTTCAAGTCAGACATCAGCGCCTTACCCGCGCCTGGATACTGCAGCTTGACGGCAACGACGCGCCCGTCCCGGTAGACGGCCCTATGTACCTGACCGATCGAGGCGGCGGCCGCAGGCTCGTCATCGAACTCGGCAAATCGATCGCGCCAGTCCGCACCGAGCTCTTCGCGCAGGACTTTGTGGACCGTCTCGGCTGGAAGCGCGGGGGCGGCTTCTTGGAGCTTGGTGAGCGCTTCGCGATACGGACCGGCCATCTCTTCTGGGAGGGCTGCTTCAAAGACGCTCATGGCTTGGCCGATCTTCATCGCTCCGCCTTTGAGCTCACCAAGTACCCGAAACATCTGTTCCGCTGTTTTCGCTTGAATCTGTGCGTTGACAGCTTCGGCAGGTCGCCCACCGATGCGCTTACCGAATCCGAGAGCGGTGCGTCCGGCGTAGCTTGCAGGTAGCGATGCCATCCGAGCGGTGCGACGCAGAGCGCGCTGGGGAACCGGGCCTGACTTGGGCTCTTTGTTGTCATTGTCATCGGCCATACTCACCATTGTCCACATGGAGCGATTGGTTGGGGATGGCCGCTACACCAATTGGCGAGATAGGGCAGATTTTGCACTGAGAAGTTCGCAACTCAATGGGGGATCTAAAATGATGACAACACACCTTGAACTGAACTCGAGCCAGACGCCGACACTTCTGCACAGAGAGTCTTTTCCGGCGCTCCTGCCCGGAGTTCAGCTGGTGCAAACTGCAGCGGCGGCTGTCCATCTCGTTGGTGATATTGAGAATCCGGTCTCTCTAGTTGGAGTGGAACCTGAGTGTGTGCGCTGGCTCAACGAGGTGGATGGTCGACTCTCTTGGGATGCTCAGATCTGGCATGCAGAGGTATTAGGAGTCTCTGCAGAGCTAGCGGAGGCAGTTCTGCAGCAGCTCGATCGTGAAGGACTTTTGGTTGATGCGGCAACCGGCAAGACGCCCGACAGCCGCGGGTTCGCTCGGGCGCATGTTTTCGGCAATTCGGCTGTTGTGTCCAAGCTCAAGGAGTTAGTGCCCACGATGCAACCCCGCGGTTGCATCCCGAGCCCCCGGCAGGGCCCGGACTGGCGCAATAAGGGCGAGCGCTTGGCTGATGATGCGGCACCACTCCCGGCCGTTGTCGTTCTCGCTCAGCCACTGCCGAGTTCATCTGAAGTCGAGTTTGTCGCCACGCTAGCGGCTGCCCAGGTTCGACATCTCGTCGTTGCCGCCGGCGCACAAACTGCCCGGGTTGGTCCCTACACGGCGGCGCAGGGTGGGCCCTGTCTGCGCTGCGACTTGCTAGCCCATGCGGATGCAGATCAGGTCTGGCGCCGCATTGGAGCGCAACTTTCACTAGACGAGCCTCCGGCTGGGAGTCCACCAGTGTTGCTGGCTGCTCTAGCAGCGGCCGAGGCGACTCGTCAGATGTCGGCGCTGGATGCGGGTCATCGGGCCACCGCAGAGAATGCGGTCTTGCAATCTGGCTACCGTGGCGGCGCCTGGCGCCGCCGCCTCATTGTTCGCCATCAGCATTGTTCCTGCTGGTGGCCACGTAGCGCAGCTAAGCGTTAGCCCTTCTTCAGTTATAGGACGCACGCCATTGCGGTCTACATCCCGTAATTCCGCCCATCGTCAAGTGACGTTTATTCTTGTGGTCTGGCACCGCGTACTCGGTGAAACGATTATTAAGGAGCTAGCCTCACCTAATGAGCCCAACGCACCAGTACACCTGCGCGATGCACCCGGAACTCGTCAAAGATGAGCCCGGGGACTGCGAGTTGTGCGGCATGCACCTCGAGCTCGTCTCGGGGGATACCCGACAGCAGCGATCAACCGATGTTTCGCATGCCGACAAGACTTCCCAGAAACCCGCTCTGGCAAAGGCTGGGCAGTACATCTGCGCGATGCACCCTGAAATCGTCAAAGATGAGCCCGGCGACTGCCCCTTGTGCGGTATGCAGCTCGAACCAGTAATTCCCACTGACGACGACGATTCTGGCCGTAAAGAATACCGAAAAATGCTGTTGCGTTTCTTGGTATCTCTGCCGCTTTCAGCAGTCCTGCTCAGCATCGCGATGTTCGGTTTTCCGTCGATTCCAGACGACATCCAACCTTGGTTTGAACTGGCGCTGGCGACACCCGTTGTGTTTTGGTCAGCCTGGCCGTTCTTTGTGCGCGCGGTTCAATCTGTTCAAAACCGCAGTCCCAACATGTGGACCCTGATCGGGCTGGGCGTCTCCGTCTCCTACACCTATTCGTTAGTGGCAACTATCGTCCCGGGCATCTTCCCGGAGTCGCTGCAGACTGATGGCGTCGTTCCCGTCTACTTCGAAGCCGCCTCAGTAATCGTGACGCTCACGTTGCTTGGCCAGGTCCTGGAGTTGCGCGCTCGGGCTGCCACCGGTGACGCGATCAAGGGCCTGCTCGGCCTAGCACCCAAGACGGCCCGCCGGATCAACGCCGACGGTAGCGAAGAGGACGTGGATCTCGCCCAGATTGCCGTTGGCGACATCGTACGGGTCCGTCCCGGTGAGAAAGTCCCAGTCGACGGCAAGGTTCAGTCCGGCACTTCGGTGGTGGATGAGTCAATGCTCACCGGCGAGCCGGTGCCCGTAGACAAGGCGCCCGGAGACGATGTCATGGGTGGCACAGTCAATGCCACCGGTGCGCTGGTAGTTCGGGCGGATCAGATCGGGTCCGGTACGGTCTTGTCCCGAGTGGTGGAGATGGTGGCCACAGCTCAACGATCCAGAGCCCCAATGCAGCGGCTGGCGGACAGCGTGGCAGGCGTGTTTGTGCTGCTGGTGTTGAGTGCCGCCGTGGTGACGCTGATTGTCTGGGGCATTTTCGGTCCCGCTCCCAGCTGGGTGTTCGGTCTGATAAACGCAGTCGCGGTACTAATCATCGCGTGTCCTTGTGCACTTGGTTTGGCCACGCCGATGGCGGTCATGGTGGGTACCGGGCTTGGTGCCCGGCACGGAGTCCTGTTCTCCGACGCCGAGGCCATGGAGAATCTGCGTCGCGTAGATACGGTAGTGGTAGACAAAACCGGAACCTTAACGGTTGGAAAACCGACGGTCGGTCAGGTTGATCCGGCATCCGGTGTCACGACGGCCGAAGTGCTTCGCGCAGCGGCCAGCGTGAATCAGTCCTCTGAACATCCTTTGGCGAAGGCGATTACCACCGCGGCCATAGATGCTGGGGTTGAGCTGGTCGAACCCGATGATTTCGATGCTCATCCCGGATTTGGAGTCTCAGCCAAAATCGATGGAAAATCCGTCGTAGTCGGTAACATCGACCTACTGCACGACCAAGGCATCGAAACAAACCCAGAATTGGCTGGTAACTCAGTGGGCCGAACACTGGTTTACGTGGCAGTCAACGGACAAGAAGCTGGTGTGATCGAACTACTAGACGAGATCAAG
>JBLHZE010000054.1:0-10321 GCA_047631015.1 Actinomycetes bacterium | reverse complement strand
GCCAGTAGCAACACGACCCCCACAAATAGCGGCGTGCGCTCAGCAATGGCCGTGTCGAGGCTGTACGTGGTAGCAGCGAGGCCTCCAATCAGGGCGATTTCGCTTACCCCTTCATCGGCGTTCACTTGCCCCCCCGAGTCAGGAACCTGGAGTCGCTGCAGATCCCCAATGAGCGCAGATGTTTCCGGAGCCGCTGGACCCCAGGCGGGCGTAACTTCGATGATCGCTGCTCCGCCTTCGGGGCTCACGATCGTTTCCCCGACAGAAACGATTCCTGGAGTCGCTGCGAGATTGGCGCTCAGCGCTACGAGGCGCGGGTCCTGCACCCGCGGATCACCCCCGGCACTTACCTGCGTACCTGCAGGAGCAGTGGCCGGCTTGAAGAGTTTCGTGACCACGATGATCCGGCTATTAGCTCCGGGGCCCAGACCATCCTCAGTCAACTGAAACGCCTGCGCTCCAGTCGTTCCAGGGGGAAGCTGCGCAGCGCTGCTCACGCCAAGCTCCATTCTGATGGCAGGCGCGGCAAGCGTCAGTAGTAGCGCGAGCGTGCCAACCGCAAATATCCATGGATGAGAAGTGACGACCAGCGCAAACCTGCCCCAGCGGGAAGCGTCTAGCGCGGCGTCTGCGTCTTCGACATTACGGTTCCGACGGCTAATGAGCCGGTCGCGGAAAATTGCCAGTAGTGCTGGGGCGAGCGTGATAGTGGCTGCCACCGCACATATCACCGCAAACGCCGATGCGGCAGCAATTGTCGCGATGAAGGAGATGCCCGTGACGCTCACGCCGATGAGAGCGGCAGTCACGACGCTGCCTGCGAACAACGATGCGCTCCCGGCGGTGGCGAGGGCTCGGGCGATAGCGTCCGACGGAGCATAACCAGCCCCGATGAGGTTCCTAGTTTGCCAGGTCAGGAATAGGGCGTAATCAATTCCTACCCCGAGGCCCAGCATCGTGGCGACCGTCGTGCTGACCGTCGGTATGTAGATGACGTCGGCGAGCAGCCCCAGAATCCCCAGTGCAAGTACGAGGCCAAAGATTGAGCTGACGATGGGAACGACCGCAGCGCCCATGCGACGGAAGAAAACAAACAGCAGCGCTAGCGCGGCGGCGAGGCCCAGGAGGGCACTCGGGCGAGTATCCGGAATAGAGACCGACTCGCCCAGGGCGCCCCCGATCGCAACTTGAGCATTCTGGCCGAGTTGGGCTTGGCTCGTCTCAAGCACAGCCACTGCGTCCACTTTCGTTGAACCGGCCTCAGCATCCACAGTCACGTTCAGGACCGCGTACTCGCCATTGGCCGAGATGCTTGTAGATCCTGGCACCGGGACCTTCACACCTGCTAGTGCTGGGAGTGCGTCAAGCTTGACTGCTAGTGCGGCAAGTTCGGATTGCCCGCTCGGCATGGCGAAGTTCGCATCCGGCTGGTAGATCACCAGGGGGCTTGTCTCTAGCGGATTAACCGCGAAGGCGCGTTCCGCAAGCTGCACAGCCTTGGCGCTCGCGCTCCCCGTCAGGCCCGGAGAGCCTTGCGCAGGCGATCCGCCGACAAGGTTGGCAGCTGTGGCTACGAGTAGACCTGCTACCCAGATGCCGACGACCCACCATCGGTGCCTAGCGCACCGTAAAGCCAGTGCGTAAAGCACTCGAGTCATAGCTGCAGGCTGCCAGAGTTTCGGGCGAGTTTCGACTTACCGCGCGAGGGCTGCGCCGAATCTTCATCGACCTCGCGCCCAGTCGACGATTCGGATCGACGCGTCGCTCGCTGCGGGGTCCAGACAAGATGGGAACAACCCCCCCCAATACGCCCCTCTGGCTCCCTTGCTCCCGCTTCAGGCTGGCCTATGATCACTCGGTGAGAATGTTCCATGTCGCGCTCGCCTGTTGCGTCACGACCGCGGTCACGTCATGTTCAACGATCGCCTCCGGGCCGGACCCAGTGGGCGAAAGTCCGAGCCCGCAGACAAGTTCGGAGACGAGCCCGCCGACGAGTACACAGACTGTGTCACCCTGGGCTCCCAAACCTCGCACGATTTTGCATGGTCCCCGGTCAAGAAATCAGGTGACGATCACCCTTGATGCCGACTACTCCCCGGGAGCCGCAACGCGCGTCGAGAATGGCACCTACCCGCGCCAGGTCAACGCCGCTGCGATCAAGTACTTGGAAGCCTCGAAAACCCCCGCAACCGTATTCGTCACTGGGATGTGGGCGCAAACGTACGCGCGCGAGTTGCGGCGCCTTGCCGACAATCCCCTCGTCGAGCTCGGAAACCACACATGGAATCACGACGCGTGGACGAAGAACTGCTACGGATTGCCCTACATCGGCACCGAGGAAGCAAAGCGCGAAGGATTGCAACAAACGAATCGCATCGTCGAACAACTCACCGGCAAGACAATGCGCTTTGCGCGACTTCCTGGCTTGTGCCACACCAAAGCAGACGAGCGCATCATCGCGGGTGAGTCGCTACAGTCCGTTGACACCGATGTCTCAGCGTCAGATGCGTTCGCCGAGAATCCACGGGCTGCGGCCGAAGCGATGCTTCGTCAGGCACAACCGGGATCCATCTTCCTGATGCACCTCAACGGTGCTCCGAATGCTCCGGTTACCGCCCAGGTGCTTCGAATACTTGTCCCAGGGCTCAAGGCGAAGGGCCTGAACCCCGTCACTTTGGGCGAATTGCTCTAGCCATAATTGCTGCACAAACTACAATTCCGGATCATGCCCTGAAGCCACGCGTCCAGCCTGCGGTCGTCCTGCCCGAAAGGCCACCCAGCGGCGGTCAGACGCTCTGATCAGTATCGGATGTCAGCGATGACCGGTGCATGATCGGAACGACCAGGTTCGATCCAATCGGCCCAGTCCCCAACCACGGCTGATTCGGTTGCGTTCGCAAGTGCTATGGAAGCGAAGATGAAATCGCAGTGGTAGCCGAACTCCTCGCGTCCCGGCCCGATCCACCGCAATGTCATGTCTGCCTCGCGACCATGTTCTATCGCGTTGGCTTCGTGGTACAGCGACACAAGGCCGTTCCTCTTGGCGAGTGCGACGTTCCCGGCATGCCCCGTGATGTTCGGACCTTGCGCGGACGCGTTGAGGTCGCCCGCGATGACGACCGGAACGCTTGTTTCGCGGTTCGCGAGCACCTCAAGAATCTTGGTGAATTGTTCGTGGTACGTCAGCGGTGTGCCCGTCAGCACCCAAACAGCGGCAAGGTCACACACGTGCCGGCCCGCGGCGTCGCGGGCCTGCACGAGGATCATGTTTGAGTAGTCCGGGTCGTCGGGCGCATCCGCAAGCTGCCAGCCGTTGAGCGCCACCGCCGCAAGGCCTTTTTTTGCGGGCCCCTTGAACCGAGCTTCGGGAAATTGTTCAACATCGGATTCTGCGCACTCTTGCAACGCGACGATGTCGCAATCTAACTCTGCGATCGCAGCCTGCGTACCGAGCAAGGACAGCTGGGCGTTCCACGTCGCAACACGGACCGTCTGTGCGGGACCCTCCCCCGCGGCTGGTGACCAGTGGACATCGACACTCATGTGGCGAGCGTACGCCAATCGCGTTGGCTCCAGAGCGCCGTGACGGACGCTTCCGGCGTGCCTCGCGCACCTAGCTCGATGCGAGAACGCCGGCTCCTAGGAGGGCAAAGATCGCCAGACCCGCGAATAGGCGGTAGACAGTGAAGATGAGCACCGAGTGGCTCGTTAGCCAGCGAAGTAACCAGGCGATTGTGGCGTATCCCACCGCGAACGACACTATCGTCGCAACGATCGTCGGACCCCACTCGACACCTCCGTCGGCGCCAATGTCCTTAGCTTCATAGAGACCGGACAGGACGATCGCCGGAATCGATAAAAGGAACGAGAAGCGGGCAGCGGTCTCTCTGTTGAAACCAAGGGCGCGCCCCGCGGTAATCGTCGCACCCGAGCGAGAGACCCCCGGGATGAGCGCCATCATCTGCGCTAGGCCAAAGATCACACCATCTTTGAGCGTGAGGTCCTTCTCGGTCTTCTTTTGGGAGCCGAGGCGGTCAGCTACGTACAGCAGGATGCCGAAGATGATCAGCATCGAGGCGGTGAGTCGAAGGTCGCGAGCAACGGTCGTGATCTGCTCGGCGAAAGCCAGACCCGCGATCGAGATCGGGATGGTTCCCACGATGACATACCAGCCCATCCGGGCATCGAGCGTTCCTCGCAGCGATGGGGTCCAAAGGCTGCGGGTCCAGGCGCTGCCGATCCTCAGTATGTCGCGCCAAAAGAACAAGATGACGGCTGCCATCGTGCCGAGCTGAATGACCGCGCTAAACGATGCACCGGGGTCTTCCCAGCCTAAAAGCTGGGGCACAACGAACAGGTGGCCAGACGATGAAATCGGTAGAAACTCCGTGAGGCCCTGGACTATCCCGAGGACTATCGCCTCGATCAGACTCACTATTCGGCCAGACCGGCCTGATCCACCAACTCCGACATGGTGCGAATCATGTCTAGGCGGGTCTGAAGATCTGCCGCGTAGGATGCCACCGTCAGCGTTGTGACTCCGGCGTCGTCGTACGCGTGGAGACGCTCCTTCACTCGGTCGGGCGGTCCAATGAGTGCAGTCTTGTCGATGAAGTCAAACGGCACGGCTTCAATGGCTTCACCTTGCTTACGCGACAAGTACAGATCCTGGATTTCGGCGGCAGCGGCCTCGTAGCCCATTCGGGAAACCAGCTGGTTGTAGAAGTTCTTGTCCCTGCTTCCCATTCCGCCGATGTAGAGCGCGGAGTAGGCCCGGAGCGGCGCTGCACATTCGTCGATGTTCTCGCCGAACACGACGGGAACAGTTGGGACGATGTCGAATCCCTCCATGGTTTTACCAGCTTTAGCGCGACCGGCCTCGATATTGGTCTTCAGCTCGCCGGCGAACTCCGGGCTGTAGAAGATTGCCAACCAGCCGTCGAAAAGTTCACCAGCTAGTTCGAGGTTCTTAGGACCGATCGCCGCCAGGTAGAACGGAATCTCCTCGCGGACCGGGTGGGCAGTCAAGGTCAGTGCCTTGCCTGGTCCGTCCGGCAGCGGCAACGTGAAGAAATCGCCCTCGTATTGGACCTTTTTCCGAGCCAAGGCCATGTTGACGACCTCGACGTACTCGCGCGTGCGCTGCAAAGGCTTGGCGAACCGCACACCGTGCCAACCTTCCGAGACCTGCGGGCCAGATACGCCTAGCCCGAGGCGGAAGCGCCCACCCGAGAGGGTGTCAAGGGTTGCGGCCGTCATGGCCGTCATCGCTGGTGTGCGCGCCGGTATCTGGAACACCGCGCTGCCGATGTCAATCTTGTCGGTCTTCGCAGCGATCCAACTCAACACGGTCGCGGCATCAGATCCATACGCCTCGGCTGCCCAGACAACGCTGTAGCCGAGTTTGTCCGCCTCGCGAGCGAGAACGAGGTTGTCGGCGTCGTTACCGGCGCCCCAATATCCAAGATTCAGTCCGAGTCGCATGGAGCGTTACCCTACGCGTATGGGTCTGCCAGCGGTGCGTCACCATGCACCGAATAGTTGGTTGGTACGGGCTGACACATCAGATCATCGTTTGCTGTTGGCGGTTCAATGCGCCTGTGACCCACGGGTTTTGCAGTAGCTTTGCCGCGTGGAACAACGAGCACTAGGTCGATCAGGATTACGCGTCGGTTCACTCGCGCTCGGAACGATGACGTGGGGCCGAGATACCGATGAGCATGAAGCGCGTGACCAAGTTGAGGCATTTTTGGATGCCGGCGGCAATCTCATCGATACGGCTGATGTGTATGCCGATGGTGCCTCCGAACGCTTGCTCGGGCGCCTGCTAGCTGAGGATGGCCGCCGCGAGCAGGTTGTGTTGGCCACAAAAGCGGTATCGCGGCCAGGGACTGAACGCCGGTTTGACGCGTCACGACGCCATATTCTTAACGCACTAGAAGGATCTCTACGACGTCTGGGCGTTGACACGATCGATCTTTGGCAGTTGGATGCGTGGGATCCTTGGACGCCACTCGAGGAGACGTTGGCCGCTATTGACTCCGCGGTCTCGTCGGGGAAAGTGCGCTACGCCGGGGTCTCCAATTATGCCGGTTGGCAGCTTGCCCAGGCCTCAACGAGTTCTTCGCTGAGAGACAGCTCGCAGCCGCTCATCTCCAACCAGGTTGAGTATTCGCTGCTACAACGTGGCGTCGAACGCGAGGTGGTTCCGGCAGCCGAGGCGCTCGGAGTGGGCCTGTTGCCGTGGTCCCCGCTGGGACGTGGGGTTCTCACGGGCAAGTACCGAAACAGCACTCCGGCCGATTCGCGGGCTGCGAACAAAGCCTTTTCGAGCTTCGTGCAGCCATATCTCACTGAGGACTCCCGCCGAATCGTCGATGCTGTGTGCACTGCTGCTCAGGGTCTGGATGCTCAGCCAGTAGAGGTCGCGTTGGCGTGGGTTCGTGATCAACCAGGTGTCGTGGCGCCGATCCTGGGAGCCCGGACCGCCGCCCAACTAAAGGTCGCACTCGCGAGTGTCAAGCTTGAGCTCCCCGCACAGTTACGATCAGCATTGAACGATATTTCTCGGCCTGAACGGGGATATCCGGAATACGGTTGGAATCAGAGGTGAGGTGAGCGGTGGCCCGATTCTCAGCAACCGCAGCATCGCGAGCATCTCGCATTCAGTGGGAGACTCGCGAGATAACCATGCCACCATCGACGACCCGGCAAGAAGCGAAGACGATGCTGACCGAGTATGCGGAGTACGGTCAGTGGGAGCTGGCCCGACTGCGGCTGTATCAGGACGGGCGACGATGGGCGCTTTTGCGTCGGCGGGCGATGCGGATACGACGGGACCAACCGGAATATTTCTAGGTTATCTAGGCGCACCCCAGGACCGGATTGCAACAGAGATTCGCTGCCTCGTGGCTCAGCCGCTCGTGTCGTAAACCGTGTAGATGAGTTAGGCCGCTAGCAGGAATCGATCTAACACCTTCACGCCAAATTTGAGTGCCGAGACCGGAACGCGTTCATTAACGTTATGGAACATCCCGAAGAAGTCCAGTTCCTTCGGTAGCAGCAGCGGTGAGAACCCAAAACAGCGGATTCCGAGTCTGTCGAAGTGTTTCGCATCGGTGCCACCGGACATCAGGTACGGGGCAGGGTAAGCGTGCTCATCTTCAGCTTTAAGAGCTGCCGCCATGGCGTCGACCGTTGGTCCATCAAACGTGGTCTCGACCGATCTGAGGACCTTAATCACCTCGGTCTCGATCTCCGGGCCAACGAGCTCCTGTAAATGTGCCACGAACTCTTCTTGTTGGCCTGGAACGAACCGACCATCAACGACAGCGCTCGCCGATTCGGGGATCACGTTTGCCTTGTAGCCGGCATCAAGCATCGTCACGTTGGACGTATTACGTACTGTTGCACCGACGACCCGGCCTAGCGCGCCGAGCTTCACGACGCAGTCATCCGGATCGTCTAGGTCGAGCTCAATCCCGGACACTTCCTCGACACGAGCCACAAATTCTTTAGCTGTTGGAGTCAGATGTACTCCGTGGCGATATTGCCCGATGTCCGCGGCGGCCTGGCAGAGCTTGACGACGGCGTTGTCTTCGTTGAGGAATGAACCATGGCCAGCTGTCCCCCGCGCTGCCAGGCGTAACCAGGCAATTCCCTTTTCAGCGGTTTGAATCGGATAGATCCGCAGATCATCTCGCAATGTCACACTGAATCCCCCGACCTCCCCAACCGCTTCGGTGACACCGGCGAAGATTTCCGGTCTGTTGTCCACCAGCCACGCTGATCCATGTGTTCCGCCGGCTTCCTCGTCTGGGAGCCAGAGAGCGACGATATCTCTGTCTGGCTGGATTCCCAGCCGTGCCCAGTTGCGGATGACGGCGAGCATCATGCCGTCCATATCCTTCATATCTACCGCGCCGCGACCCCAGATCATCCCTTCGTCGTCGATGAGTCCGGAGAACGCTGGATGCTGCCAATCTGGTTCGGGTGCGGGCACAACATCTAAGTGGCCGTGGAGCAATAACGCGCCGCGTTCCGAATCGCGACCAGCGATTCGCGCCACCACACCTTGGCGTTTATCGCTGGTTGTGGCGAAGCGTTCACTGTCGATGCCGACCTCCGCCAGGCGTTGTTGGACGTAGTCGGCTGCCGCCACCTCCCCGGGGCCGTCGTCGTTACCAAAGTTCGACGTATCAATTTGGATCAGTTCGCTAACGAGCTGTGCAACTTCGTCTTGGGCTGCCGAGGTGTTGTGTGAGGCCATGAAGACATCGTGTCGTATCGCCAACGAGGATTCTCGTGTATCGGCGTGTGGCGGCTGTCCGTATCGGCCTCCATGCCCACACCTGGTGGGCGTACAAGCGCAGCACGCTATCCTTTCCCCGCACACTCGTCCGGGTGGCGGAATGGCAGACGCGCTAGCTTGAGGTGCTAGTGCCCTTAACGGGCGTGGGGGTTCAAGTCCCCCTCCGGACACCAATCCACGTGATGGCTCACATCCTTCTCTTGCCCACGATAGGCCCACATTCGGTGACACCGGCTCCGGCGTCACCGGGGGCATGGCAGCACTCGATTCGGCCCGGACGGTCGATCACATGTCTCATGGCGCTCCTCCGAAAAGAATTCACCCCGCTCGCGCGTCGCACCTCTTGGACGCCCACGCGACTGGTGTTCCTGCCCGGTTCACGCTGAACACCACCGTCTTGGCTGCGGGTCCTGCGAGCGCCGCCAGCGGGGACTTTGATGACGTGGCGGCGATGAGTCGCCGGGTCGCTGCCGGGATTGTTGTCCCAGAGCACAACGAGTCCGATGTGCTGTGGTGGCAGCGCCGTGCCAGCACCGATGGTCGGTTGCCGACTCGTGAGATCAAGGAGGCGATCCCGGCAGAAGGCGCGCTGCTTCGCCCTGTTGCGAGTGGTACTTGAACACCAGCGAGAATCAGCATGAGGATGACATCCGTACTGGTAGTTCCCCCGACGCTGTGGATGCGCCCGGCGAGACCAGGGCGGACTAGCCGGGGCGCCGGCGCCGCGATCGCACCATCATCATGCTGCGGTTCTTCCAGCACCGGTGGCCTTACGCATCGACGTGCGGTCCCTCTGGCGCGCCCACGCCGTACGCCGTCCACCTAGAAAGCTATCCAGGTGACCCTCCCGGCTAGGGTCGACAGATCGGCGAGCGCGACGCCAAGGATTGCTCCGCCCTAGCTTTCCCAAGTAATTCCCAAAGAACGGTCAAGTCACAGGATATTCCTACCGCGCCGGTCCGGAATCTGGTATTCCTAATCTGCAAGACAACGGGGAAGTACCTACGGCGTTCGACAGGTAAATGAGCGATGGAGTTAAAAAAATGCAACGAATTGTCCTGCCCATTTTTGCGGCTGTGAGTCTTCTCCTAGGTCTTATGGCGGTACCGGCGGGAGCTACGGCTCTTGTGCCGCCGTCACCCAACCTTTATGACCAAGCGAGGGTGGGACTTGGGGAATTTACGGCGGTATGCGATTACACCGGGCTGCGAGACACCATCGATCCGATCGTGGCACCTGGCAGCACCACGTTCAAGCACGCCCATGACTTCTTCGGCAATACCGAGGTTACGGCTGATTCGACACCGAACAGTTTGCGAGAAAACTCCGATACCAATTGTGATCCGGTCGAAGACGCGTCTTCGTACTGGATACCGAGTTTGCTGCAGAATGGACAACCCTTAGACGCCACATCGTTAACGGCGTATTACTTCGTCAAGAGTCCGATGGACCCAGCTCAGGTGCAAGAGATGCCTGCGGACATCAAAATGATTGCTGGCAACGCGAAGGCTACGTCGCCGCAGCCACTAAATCGCATTGCGTGGACCTGTTTTGGTAGTTCTGAGATGCGTAGTACGATCCCGGACTGCAACGGCGAGACGCTGCAGCTAGCGCTTTTCTTCCCACAGTGTTGGGACGGCGTCAATACTGACTCTCCGGACCACATCAGCCACGTGGCCTACTCGCAACCGGGCGTGGGCTGCCCGGAATCTCATCCGTATCTGATTCCACAGCTGGAGTTGCAGTTCCGCTGGCAGCCAGAACCGGGTGCGCAGTTAGATGTTGCCAGCGACTCGATGGTGGGACAGAGCAACGGGATCACTGCACACGCGGACTTCGTGAATGGCTGGGAACTCGCAACCCTCAAGGGACGCACCGACAACTGCCTGCGCTGGCCAGTGGTGTGTTTGATTAATGGTGTAGACCGTCGCATCAGCCAGGGGAGTATGCCGCCGGATTTGGTGCGACCGCCAACACCGGTGCCACCACCGCTGCCGGGCGATGGACCTT
>JBLHZE010000053.1:0-10391 GCA_047631015.1 Actinomycetes bacterium | reverse complement strand
TCCGTCCCCACATTGGAGGAGATGTTGCCACCCATCTCCTGCTCAACCGCGAAGCGATCAATCGTGCTGCGAGCGAGGACGAGTGCTAATCCGGCCGCGATCGACTCGGCTTTACCACTAATGCCGGCCCCTGCAAGCGTCGCGGTCTTTGGCGGTACCTCGCCGACTGGGCCAATCACCGCAAGTTTGATCGCACCGTCACCGAACTCATCCTTGGCGGCTTTTCGGACTTGCTTCATGGCAGCCTCGTAATTAGCGGTCGCCTCCGCCAAAGATGAGTAGTTCGTCAGCTTCATCTTGGGATACAGCAACTGCTTAACCGCGAAGGCCGCATCCAGGGCCACGTCGTAGTTGCGCGTCAGCCCGGCCAGGGTTCCGCACATTCCGAAGGCACCGTTGACCCAGTCGCGGTCCTCGGCAAGGTTGATGCTCGCCAGAGCACCGGTCGATGGACCCCAGGTGTACACCCGTCTGGGGACGGCAACGTTGCTCTTGAACTGCTCGTAGAGGGCGTCTGCTGCCGCCAGCTGTTGGTCGACCCTCCACCCCAACCCGGTCGTAGATGCTCCGGCGAGGGCGTACCCGGCCTCGAGCAAACTGGCACCGACCTTAGCTGTTCCTAGGGTCCACTCCGCCGAGACTTCGGGGTCTGCCCCCTCTACTTGGGCAGGTGATGACGCGGAACGTGCCTCGTGGGAGTAGAGCATCAATGTGCCATTCCATTGGCGAGGCATCTGAATCTGGAACGGGAACCCGTCCACCTCGCCTTTGCACGTTTGATCCGTGCAGGCAGTAAAGGAGACATCGTTACTTGCGCTCGTGACCTGACTATTGGCTTGCGAGCCGCTATCGGTGCACGCGGCGAGCCCGAGGGCAGCAACGACACCGACGGCAACACCAATTGATCTACGGCAAACAGATGTCACAGTCACATCGGTCATCGTTACACGAAGAGCGGGCACTTATCGAGTGCCGACACGCAAGAGAAAAGCCTGGTCTGAGTTCGAGATGTGTAAAGACGAATTGTCACGGGCACCGAAGCGCGGACGAGTAGCCCCGACGGGATTCGAACCCGCGCTACCGCCTTGAGAGGGCGGCGTGCTAGGCCGCTACACAACGGGGCCCTAGACAGTATTGCCGTATTTCTGAATTGCCGTATTTCTGACGTACACGTGATGCGCTGGGGTACCAGGACTCGAACCTAGACTAACTGAACCAGAATCAGTTGGGCTGCCAATTACCCCATACCCCACAGTCTTAAATAAGTGTACGCAACAATCTGATCGTGATCTTTGCGGCCCCTGCGACTTTCTGGTTGGTCGCTACTGCCCGATCGCTTGTGCGAGGCGAGCTAAGGACCGATCCCGGCCTAGTAGTTCCATCGATTCGAACAATGGCGGGGACACTCTCCTACCGGTGATCGCGACTCGGACAGGGCCGAAGGCAAGGCGCGGCTTGAGCCCACGGCCCTCAACGAGTGCCGACCGCAATGCCTCCTCAATCGCTGGTGTCGTCCAATCCGTCACCCCGATGAGTGCACCTCTGGCCGCGGCGAGGACCTCGAGCCCCGCCGCATTAAGTAGCTTCTCTGAGTCGGCGGGATCCAGCTCGAACTGGTTACTCCCTGGATCCCCCGCGAACAGAAACCCGACCATACCCGGGGCTTGGCTGAGCATCTCCAACCGAGTGCTGATGTGTGGGACTGCTTCGCGCAGGAGCGCGAGTTGCTCCGCCGAGGGGGCTGCAGGCAGCACCCCATCGGCAACCAGGTACGGGACGATCCGCCTCGCGAGGTCATCGGGCTCGAGCTCTCGGATCCAGTCCCCGTTTATTGAGGTGCACTTCTTTAGGTCGAACCTAGCCGGGTTGGTATTCACTCGAGAAATGTCAAAAGCCTCCGCCAGCTGAGCCAGTGAGAAAAACTCAACATCATTACCGAGCGACCAACCCAGCAGCGCCAAATAGTTGACCAGCCCTTCCGGTAGATAGCCGAGCCGCTCGTAACGGCTGAAACTTGCTTCAGGGTCCCGTTTGGAGAGCTTCTTGTTGCCGTCCCCCATCACGTAGGGAAGGTGACCAAACTGCGGCAGAACCCCGTTGCCGATTCCCAGCTTGATGAGGGCGTGATGGAGCGCTAACTGCCTGGGGGTACTCGACAACAAGTCCTCCCCGCGCAAGATATGAGTAATCCCCATCAGTGCGTCATCGGTCGGATTCACCAGCGTGTAGAGCGGGTCCCCGTTCGCGCGCACCAAAACGAAGTCGGGGACGAAGGCTGAGCCAAAGACCACCTCGCCTCGAACAAGGTCCTCCCACGTCCAGTCCTGGTCTGGCATCCGGAACCGCGTCACCGATGTGCGGCCTTGTGCGCGATACTCCTGGATACGGGCGGGGGTGAGATCCCGGCAGTGACCGTCGTAGCCGGACTCGCGGCCCTCTTTGCGCGCACGTTCGCGGCGTTCGCTGAGCTCCTCAGCCGTGCAGAAGCATCGGTAGGTGAATCCGCCTTCAGCGAGTGAGGCGATCACGCCCTGGTAGATCTCGCTTCGCTCGCTCTGGCGATATGGCCCGTAACCTCCCCCGACCTCTGGGCCCTCGTCCCAGTCCAAACCGAGCCATCGTAATGAATGCAGCAATGACTGGTAGGACTCTTCGCTGTCGCGGGCTACATCTGTGTCCTCGATGCGGAAGACGAACGTCCCCCCGGTATGCCGCGCGTACGCCCAGTTGAACAGCGCGGTGCGCAACATCCCAACGTGCGGGTCACCTGTTGGGGACGGACAAAACCGCACTCGTACTGGACTACTCACGTGCACTCCCTGCTCGGAAATCTCTGCTGTCTACTAGCGAGTTAGTAATCCGTAGGCTACTGCGTCCTCTAACGCCATCCAGGACGCGGCAATGACGTTCTCGTGGACGCCAACCGTTGTCCACGCCTTGCGGCCGTCAGTCGTGTCGACCAGAACCCGGGTGACTGCGCCCGTGCCCTTAACACCCTCAACGATGCGGACCTTGTAATCGGTCAGTTCAAACTTCTCCAGCTCGGGGAATGCGGTCGACAGGGCGGTACGCAAGGCGTTATCCAAGGCATTAACTGGGCCGTTACCTTCACCAACCGCGACAGTGCGGTCTGTACCGACGCGGACCTTCACGGTGGCCTCGCTACGAACAGCGGCCCCAGCACCCTGTTCGACGATCACTCGCCAGGACTCGACCTGGAACTCCCGCACCTTCGAATGCGATCGGGCATCACGAACGAGCAGTTCGAAGGATGCATCGGCCGCCTCGAAAGTCCAGCCGTTCGCCTCAAGATCCTTTACCTTACCGACAACCTCGCTGAGGACCTCCGGCTCGGAACCTAGATCAAAGCCGAGCTCGCGGCCCTTCATCTCGACCGATGCGCGCCCGGCCATCTCGGTGACCAGGACCTTCATATCGCCGCCCACCTCGGCCGGAACAATGTGGTTGTACAGACTCGGGTCGATCTTCAGGGCGCTCGCGTGCAGCCCGGCTTTATGGCTGAAGGCGGACGATCCGACGTAGGCGCGATGGGTGTCCGGCGAGAGGTTAGCGATATCTGCGATGGCGTGGGAAACCCGGACCATGTCCTGAATAGCCGAATCGGGCAGGATCTGGCGATCCATCTTCAACTGCAGGTTCGCGACGACCGAGAACAAGTCAGCATTACCCGTGCGCTCCCCGTAGCCGTTCGCCGTGCACTGTGCCTGCATCGCGCCAACCTCGACAGCAGCCAAAGTATTTGCAACTGCACAGGCGGTGTCGTCCTGGCAGTGGATACCGAGTTGCAGCGCCGTTCGCTCACCCACGTCAGCGACGATCCTCGCGATACCACTGGGAAGCATCCCGCCGTTGGTATCGCAGAGGACGCCAACCTCGGCACCTGCTTCGCCGGCGGCATCGAGCAACGTGACGCCGTACTCGCTGTCGCGTTTATAGCCGTCGAAGAAGTGCTCGAGGTCGATGAAAACCCGACGCCCATTGGCCACCAAATAGGCGACGGTGTCGCGAACCATTGCGACGTTCTCGTCCAACGTCGTGTGTAGCGCATCGCGCACATGACGAACATCGCTCTTGGCAACGATCGTGATAGCGGGAGTCTGGGCAGCCAGCAACGCGGCGACCTGCTTATCGTCTTCGACGTTGACTCCGGCTTTGCGGGTTGCTCCAAACGCTACGAGCTGGGCATTGCGTAGCTCAATCTCGTTGCGGGCGCGCTCAAAGAACTCTGTGTCCTTCGGCATCGCACCGGGCCAGCCACCCTCGATGAAGTCCACCCCGAACTGATCCAGGAGCCGGGTGATGGCCAGCTTGTCAGCGACGGAGTACGAGATTCCTTCACGCTGGGCACCGTCGCGCAGGGTGGTGTCATAGAGCTGAAACCCGTTTGGGCGATGCTCGCTATTGCTTCCTGATGTCATGTCCGTGCCTTCTTACGTGTTGTCGGTGTGAGGGACAGAGTCGCGGGTCCTTGGGGCAAACGAAAGCCCCCAGACTCAAGGACAGGGGGCAGGCGCACCGGGGGCCATTACGGCTGGCGGCGCGCTAAATAATGATCATTGCGACTGAGGTCACGGTGTAAGTCTGACACAACATGCTTCAAACAACGAACCGGGATCGCCATCGTCAGCGTCAGACTTACGCTAGCGGGTACATCCAGTCGCGCTCATCGGTGACCGTGCCGTGTTGGATGCCGGTCAAAAGCTCACGCAGCTTCATCGTGACCGGCCCTGGCTCCCCCTCGCCGACATGCCACTGCTTGTCGCGACTCTTCACATGTCCGACTGGAGTGATGACTGCTGCCGTTCCGCAGGCGAAGACCTCTGTGATGTCGCCTGCTGCACAACCCGTCTGCCACTCATCGACGCTGATTTTGCGCTCCTCGACCGTGTACCCAAGGTCCACCCCAAGCGCCAAAAGTGAGTCGCGGGTAACTCCCGGCAGCAGTGCCCCAGACAACTCGGGAGTGACGAGGCGAACATCGTCACCGGAGCCGTAGACAAAGAACAGGTTCATTCCACCCATCTCCTCGATCCAGAAGTGCTCCGCCGCATCAAGCCAGACCACCTGATCGCAGCCGTGCTCGGTCGCCTCTGCTTGGGCAACGAGAGAGGCCGCATAGTTTCCCGCGCATTTGGCTTCGCCCGTTCCACCAGGAGCCGCTCGGACGTAATCTTCGGACAGCCACACGGAGACGGGCATGACCCCCTGCGGGAAGTACGGTCCAGAGGGTGAGGCGATCAGCAGGTAGGTGTAGGCATTCGCGGGGCGCACCCCGAGTCCGACCTCGGTGCTGAACATGAAGGGGCGCAGGTAGAGCGAACGATCAGCTAAGCCGCTGACCCACGCACCGTCAACGCTGATCAACGCCTCGAGTGATCCGAGGAAGAGCTCGTCCGGTAGCTCCGGCATCGCCAAGCGCCGGGCCGATGCTCGAAAGCGGGCGGCATTGCGTTGCGGACGGAAGGTGGAGATTGAGCCATCCGGCAGGAGGTAGGCCTTCATCCCCTCGAAGATGGATTGACCGTAGTGCACGAAGTTCGTCGCCGGATCGATCACGATGGGGGCATATGGAACGACCTGCGCATCGTGCCACCCACGCTCCTTGCTCCACAGAATGCGCACCATGTGGTCAGTGAAATATTTACCGAACCCTGGCTCGGCCAGAATCGCGTCGCGCATCTCGACACCGACGAGGCGAGTGCTCTTCTCGATCTCAAACAGGTCAGTCACGCGTATCTCCTTGGGCCAC
This sequence comes from Actinomycetes bacterium, assembly GCA_047631015.1. GTDB lineage: Bacteria > Actinomycetota > Actinomycetes > S36-B12 > UBA10799 > UBA10799. Next base: position 4,621 of record JBLHZE010000053.1, on the reverse strand, counting down.
GACGTTGAGGGTACCGGCCAGACTCGCGGCCAGGTCGGCGGATTAGCTCGCCGCGACGGCGGCCGCGAGATCGTCGCCAGTCTGCGATGTTGATCGAGGCGCATCCCCGCGATTAGCCAGGTCCGCCGCGACCGCCGCTTCGATACGTGCTGCAGCCTCTGAGAGCCCCAGGTTCTCCAGAAGCATCGCTGCAGACATGACAGCAGCAGTGGGATCCGCCTTACCTTGACCCGCAATGTCTGGCGCGGACCCGTGAACCGGTTCGAACATACTCGGCGCTGTGCCGTCGATGTTGAGATTACCGGACGCGGCAAGGCCGATTCCTCCGGCGAGGGCGGCACCAATGTCGGTGATGATGTCGCCGAACATGTTGTCGGTGACGATCACGTCAAATCGGCCCGGATCCGTCAGGAAGAAAATCGTCGCCGCATCGATGTGGCTGTAGTCGACAGTGACGTCGGGGTAGTCGTGTGCAACCTCGTTCACCGTCCGCTGATAAAGGCCGCCGGCATGCACCAGAACATTCGTTTTATGAACGAGCGTCAACTTCTTACGAGGGCGTGCGTTGGCCCGCTCGAAGGCGCTGCGCACGACGCGCTCAACGCCGTACCGCGTATTAATGCTCTCTTCGGTCGCGATCTCTTGCGGGGTGTTCTTGCGAAGGTGACCACCAGCGCCGCAGTACAGCCCTTCGGTGCCCTCTCGACAGACGACCATGTCCACGTTCTGTGGAGTTGCGGAGCGCACTGGGGACTCAACGCCGGGTAGCAGTTTCACGGGGCGCAGGTTCAGCGCATGGTCAAGTTCGAACCGCATCTTCAAGAGCAGCCCACGCTCTAGGACTCCTGGCGGAACGCTTGGGTCACCAATCGCGCCCAACAGGATCGCATCGTGATCACGAAGCTCGGCGAGCACCTCATCGGGGAGCGCCTCGCCGGTGCGGTGGTAAGCACGGGCTCCGAGATCGTACTCGGTACGCTCAAACTCGACATCCTGATCAGCTATTGCTGCATCAAGGACTTTGAGCGCTTCGGCGGTAACTTCGATACCAATTCCGTCGCCGGGGATAACTGCAAGTGTGAAGGACTGGGCCATGTGCGTAGAGATTACGGGTCACTCGTTTGAGCGTGTCCGCGAGGTTGGCTGTTACGCTGGTGGTGTGGCTAGCTTGCGTCTCCTCCTTAGCTGCCGCGGCAGGGTCTGACCGACCGGTCCCCCGTCGCGGTGAGATTTGCGCGCGACGTTCCACGCTCCGGTCGAACGATCCGATACCCCTAGACCTGGAGACCAGTGCACATGACCTCTTATTTGAAACGAAATGCTCAGCGACCCAGCAGAATGCCGATCCATCGCTATCGGCCGTTCACCCCAGTTGCTCTGACAGATCGCACGTGGCCCGATGCCGTCATCACAAAAGCGCCTCGTTGGTGCGCCGTCGATCTACGTGACGGTAATCAGGCCCTCATCGACCCGATGTCCCCGGAGCGCAAGCGACGGATGTTCCAGCTGCTCGTTGGGATGGGCTACAAGGAGATCGAGGTTGGGTTTCCGTCGGCATCACAGACAGACTTCGACTTCATTCGGGAACTGATTGAACAAGACGCGATTCCCGACGATGTGGTGATCCAGGTTTTGACTCAAGCCCGTGAACCACTGATCGAACGGACTTTTGAATCCATCCGTGGGGCCAAGCAGGCCATCGTCCATCTGTACAACTCGACCTCAACATTGCAGCGGCGCGTGGTCTTCGGGCTGGACAAGGACGGCATCAAGGACATCGCCGTTCACGGTGCCCAGTTGTGTGCGAAGTACGCGGAGAACGCCGGGGAGACGGAGATCTTCTTCGAGTACTCACCGGAGTCCTACACAGGAACCGAACTTGAGTTCGCGGTCGAAGTCTGCAACGCCGTGTCAGACGTCTGGGAGCCAACCCCAGAACACAAAGTCATCTACAACCTTCCCGCCACCGTTGAAATGGCCACCCCGAACGTCTACGCCGACTCCATCGAATGGATGGATCGGAACCTGGCATATCGCGACTCAGTGGTCTTGTCCCTGCACCCACACAATGACCGCGGCACCGCAGTTGCGGCCGCCGAGTTGGCCTACATGGCTGGAGCCGATCGAATCGAAGGCTGCCTGTTCGGTAGTGGCGAGCGGACCGGGAATGTCTGCCTGGTCACCCTAGGGATGAACCTGTTCAGCCAAGGAATCGACCCGCAAATCAGCTTCTCTGATATCGATGGCATTCGACGCACCGTCGAATACTGCAACCAACTGCCCGTTAATGAGCGCCATCCCTATGGCGGTGATTTGGTCTACACCGCGTTCTCTGGATCGCATCAGGACGCCATCAACAAAGGTCTCGCTGCTTTGCAAGCTGACGCGGACGCGGCTGGAACTCCCGTCGATGACGTCACCTGGGCCGTCCCCTACCTGCCCATCGATCCAAAAGACGTCGGTCGGACGTACGAGGCCGTCATCCGGGTCAACTCACAATCCGGTAAGGGCGGTATCGCCTACATCATGAAGACCGAACACAGCTTGGACCTTCCGCGGCGACTGCAGATCGAGTTCAGCCACGTCGTCCAGCAGTTGACCGAATCTGAAGGCGGCGAGGTCTCCCCCGCGGAAATGTGGTCGACATTTCATCACGAATACCTGCCGAATCCCGACGCTCACTGGGGACGGTTCGCGCTGATCAAACATGACCTGGCTAGTGAGGTTGACGGGGACACGGTGGTTCATGTCGTCCTCACTGACAACGGCGAGGAGTTCACCCTGTCCGGGCACGGTAACGGCCCGATCGCAGCGTTCTGCGATGCGCTGTCACATCACGGCACTGACGTGAAGGTGCACGACTACAACGAGCACGCACTTGCCGCCGGTGGGGATGCGCGTGCCGCGTCGTACCTTGAATGCGCCGTTCACGGCCGAATTCTTTGGGGCGTTGGTATCGATCCATCGATCGTCACGTCAAGTCTCAAAGCTGTGGTGTCGGCTCTCAATCGTGCCGATCGTGACGCTCACTCTCGCTAGCCTGCTCGTCATTACTCACCGGCGACCGCTGGAACGTGCGATGTGAGCGAGAAAGTCAGTATGCTGCGGGCCGCTCACCTTTGAATTTCCTGCCGGTAGAGGAGAACTACGCGATGAAGATCACCCGTTCCGCCAAAATCGTCGTTGGTATCGCAGCAGTTGCGTCGCTGGGTCTTACCGGATGTAGCAGCAGCGATAACGCCGCTCCGTCTGACTCACCAACGCAATCCCCGACGACACCGGGCGAGGTCACCAAGTATTCGCTGTCAGCTGGCGGAAAAGTCAAGATTACCGGACTCGATCAGCGATACAGGACCACCGGCGGCACAATGTCATTCAGGCAAACCGACGGTGTGCTCGGAGGAAGGATCGAGGTCTTTGCTCGGGGCAATACCCAAACCGGAGACTTTGATATGACACTCGTGACGGATGCTTCCGGTGCCGTTACGAGTGGATCCCTGACCTCCCCTGGTCTGCGATACGCCGTCATCGCCGCGGTCGGCAAGATTAACTTCCTGGCGACAGCTAATAGCACCACGCTGGTCACCGTCGAGGCAATCCCCGTGCAGTCCGGCACTGAAACTCCAACGACGATGACGATCAACCTCACTGGCGACAGGAGCTAACTGAGCGCGTAGTCCAAATCGACGGCGAAAACTGCGGCCGCACCGATCATGCCCGCGATCTGCTCGATAGCAGCCTCGGGAATCATCGAATCGACGGTCAGCGCGATGAGCGCCTCTCCGCCGGCCTTCGTGCGGCTCACCTGCATCCCGGCGATGTTCACCGCCGAGTCGCCAAGGATCTGTCCCACAACACCGACGATGCCGGGCTTATCGGCGTAGGTGTAGAAGGCCATGTGCGCGCTGATCGGGACATCGACCTCGAAGCCGTTAATCTCGACGAGCTTCTCGGTACCGCGCGGTCCGGTTACGGTGCCCGCAACAATGACGGACTGACCATCGGTGGTGGCAAGTTTGATACGGATCAGGGTGCGGTGTTCAGGCGATTCAACCTCGGTGGTCAGCGTCGTCTCGACACCCCGATCGGCGGCCAAGACAGGCGCGTTGACGTAGGAGACCGGATCCTCCACGAGTGTCGAGAACACACCTTTGAGCGCCGATAGCTGCAGGACCCGCACATCGTAGGCAGCGGCCTCGCCGAGTACCTCAACGCCCACAGCTGCAATCGGGGACGGAGTCATACTTGATGCAATGCAGCCCAGGCGCTCGGCGATCTCGATCAAGGGACGTACTTCCTCATCGATCGTCCCGCCTTGAACATTCACGGCATCGGGTACGAGTTCGCCTGCGAGCGCCTGCCTGACAGACTTGGCGACGGCAACCCCGGCCTTCTCTTGCGCCTCGTCGGTACTGGCACCAAGGTGTGGGGTTGCGACGACGTTGTCTAGTCCAAATAGTGGCGAATCGGTGCATGGCTCGGTCGCGTAGACGTCCAGCCCTGCCCCGGCGACGCGACCCTCCGATAGCGCGTCAAAGAGTGCCTGCTCATCGACAATTCCGCCACGGGCTGCGTTGATGATGTGGACGGTCGGCTTAACCTTCGTCAGGGCTTGGGCACC